>NZ_NUCO01000017.1:0-152552 GCF_002555445.1 Bacillus sp. AFS017336 | reverse complement strand
ACTTAGGTTGACATTTATAATAAATAAAGTAAAAGTTTAAATAAGTGTATATATAAAGTATAGTTATTTTTCTTCGCTATAAGTAGTCCAGAGTCTGTGCCATGAATAAGCTCTTCGATATTAGATGAACCACCATCAAATGAACTTCGAATATAACCTTCTAATGAAAGTAAATATGATGCAGATTCGGAATCCTTCAGTAACATCGATTCTTTGTAGTATTTACTAGCATCCTTATAATGTTTACCTCTATATAATTCATAAGCTAAGTTATGCAGTACTTTTGCTTTTCGCTCAGGTGCATTGCATAGTTCGCAACTTCTAATTAAATTTTTAAAACGATTAATAATTTCTTCATCTAATGTATCACCTTGAACTTGTATAATCATCAACATTTCAGCGTCAATCACTCTAAGATAGTTATTGATTTGTTTGAAAAAATGATGAGATTTTTCAGCATAATAATAGGCTAGTACAGGAGCATTTAAAGTATGGTAAGCCGATGCTAAATGGTAATTATATTCAGGGTTTTTATAAATTGTATTATCGATCGATTTTAAAATTTGGATTACTTTACTATATTCTTGTTTTGCTAAATAATAAATTCCTAAAATATGCTTTAATAAATTTCTTTCATATTGTGCTAATTTATCTTCTTTTTTTTGAATCTTTTTGATGATTTTAAATGCTTCATTACATTTATCATACACTAGAAAATATTTAGCTCTTAGCAGCTGATACATATCATTATATTCAGAGATTTGAATTAATTCTTCCATTTCAAATTCATAATAGATTTGATCCATCTCTTCGAATAATTGCATGATAATAACATCATGCCAATGAAGTAAACGTTGTTTTATATTCGTAAAATTTGTTACTTCTAATTCCATATCAATGCCAAGTCTTTGTGATAATAAATTTAGTATTTCTGGTGCGTACTTTGTTTGAGCACACTCTATTTTACTTATATGGGTAACGGAGCAAATGTTTTTTCCTAATTGTTCTTGCGTTAGCTTGTACTTTTCTCGATAAAATTTAATGATTTTTCCTTCATACATAACTAAGTCCTCCTCCCATTCTAGGTTTCAAAAATAGTACCTAATACTAAAATTCTACATTTAACAACAAAATTAGTATATTTAGAATAGTGGTATAGCATGTGAAGTAATACTTAAAGATATGTTAAGAACTGGTAAAAAGGAAAAAGCAGGAAAAGAAAGGGGGAGAAGGAAGTAATTTTTTGCCATCCCTTTCCCGAACTTCATTTTTTTACCTTACGTTGAATTATTTCTCTATTTTATTACCGATTCTAAAGAGCATAGATAGTTGCTTTGCTAGATATTGCGGAGTATAGGGCATATCATTTCTTAACCAAGATACAATTGTACCGATCAATGCTGATGATCCGTACCAAATAATAATATCCTTTTGAATATCAGTTTTAATATGTAAGGAATCAATTTCTCTTCTTTGCGTTATTGTTTCGGTAATGATTTTTAATAATTGCTCCGTAAAGATAGGTGTTTTAGTAGAGGCAAGAACTACTTTATAAAATTTAGCATTCTGAGCTATATGTTCGAGCAATTTTAAAAGCTTCACTGAATCTGTTTCTTCTATAGATTTATAATCCGTTGAATCCCTCATAATTTGGCCAAGCTTTTCGCCCATTTCCAAAGCCATATTCTCCATCATATCTTGTATGTCACGATAATGTAGATAGAATGTAACTCGGTTAACGGTTGCACGCTCAGCAATTCGATTAACTGTGATTTTGTTTAGATCCATTTCATGAAGTAGATCGATAAATGCATCTTTAATCAATTGGCGTGTACGAATGATCCTAGGGTCTACTTTTATTTTATCCTTCAAATCAAATCACCTTTTCCATAAAATTTACAATTTTTTTAGATGTGTATATTAAGTTGGATTTTTGCTACAGAACTAAAAAGTGTGATAACTACAATACATTTCTACAAATATTGTTGGTTGTAAGAACTAACTATATAACTATAATTAATTTATATCATGTTAATTATTAAACACTTTGTAAATTATGTCCATGATAAAGATAGAAGGAGTTGATGGGGGATTGAGTAAAATTACTGTTTCAGACACAAATTCAATAAAAAAAGGACCTATTATGTTCATATTGATTTTAGGTGCTTTTTTAGCAACGTTAAATCAAACGCTTATGAGTGTTGCCATTCCTGAGCTAATGGTTGATTTTCAAATCAAGGCAGCAACAGCACAGTGGTTAACAACAGGTTACATGCTAGTAAATGGTGTGTTAATCCCGATTACAGCATATTTAATGCTACGTTTCACTACGCGCCAGCTTTATCAAGCTTCAATGATTATCTTTTTAGCAGGAACAATTGTATCGGCAATTGCGACTGACTTTCCTGTTTTGTTAACAGGGCGATTGATTCAGGCTGCAGGTGCAGGAATTATTATGCCACTACTTACGAATGTTATTTTGACAATATTCCCACCAGAAAAACGTGGGGGAGCAATGGGGATGGTCGGGCTTGCGATTATTTTCGCACCAGCAATCGGACCTACTCTTGCAGGTTACATTATGGAAAACTACAAATGGGAAACGATGTTTTACGGAATGATTCCATTTGCTATTTTAGTAATCGTACTTGGGTTTATTTATTTACGTAACGTATCCGATCGTGTCGTAACAAAATTTGATTTACTTAGCGTAACATTATCGACAGTCGGTTTCGGTGCAATGCTATATGGTTTCAGTCGAGCTGGAAGCCTAGGCTGGAAGAGCGCCGAAGTCATTACTACGATTGCTGTTGGAATTTTAGCGCTTGTACTTTTTTCTTGGAGACAAATAGTTTCAAAAAATCCTTTACTTGATTTGCGTGCATTCAAGTTTAGTATGTTCTCATTAACGACAGTTATTAATATCGCAGTAACGATGGTCATGTATGCAGATATGATGCTACTCCCTCTTTACTTACAAAATATTCGTGGCTATACACCTGTTGAGTCGGGTCTACTATTACTTCCAGGTGCATTGGTAATGGGCTTTCTTATGCCAGTTACTGGAAGGCTTTTCGACCGAGTGGGTGCGAAATGGCTGGCTATTTTCGGGATGATTATTACAATTGCAACAACACTTGGCTTCACAAACTTAACGGATTCAACGAGCTACACTTACCTAGTTCTAATGTCCACTGGACGCCGAATTGGAATGGCCTTAATGATGATGCCGATTCAGACAGCTGGTTTGAATCAACTTCCAAAGCAATTAAATGCTCACGGTACAGCAATTACGAATACAATCCGTCAAGTTGCTGGGGCAGTGGGTACATCACTTCTAGTTACAGTTATGACAGACCGTACAAAAACACATATTCAAGAATTAATTCCTACAGCGGCAACTAAAGGTTTAACACAAGCTCAGCTTATAAAAGAAGCTTCAATAAATGGAATAAATGACGCTTATTTAGTGATTGTTGGAATAGGAATTCTTGGATTATTGCTTTCTTTCTTTATTAAAAGAGGGAAACAAACAGCTTCTGAAGACGCATCTATTAAGTTAGATAAAGTAACAGTTAAAGCATAAAACATCATAATTAATTGGAGGAATAATCGTGAGACTTCAAAATAAAGTAGCTGTAGTAACTGGTGCAGGTTCAGGTATGGGGAAAGCAATCGCTGTCCTTTATGCAAAGGAAGGTGCAAAAGTAGTAGTATCTGATATTAATGTAGATGCTGCTAAAGCAACCGTTGAAGAAATAAAATCAAACGATGGAGATGCAATAGCTGTAATGGCAAACGTTGCACTCGAAAATGATGTTCAAAACTTAATTGATTCTGCCGTTAATACTTTTGGCACATTAGATATTCTAGTTAATAATGCAGGAATAATGGATAACTTTGAACCTGCAGGTGATATTGAAGATGAAAAATGGGAAAGAGTTTTTGCAGTAAACACAACAAGTGTCATGCGCTCAACTAGAAAAGCCTTACCAATCTTTTTAGAAAAAGAGCATGGAGTTATTATTAACATAGCTTCCGCTGGCGGTTTACAAGGTGCTAGAGCAGGAGCGGCATACACAGCTTCTAAGCATGCTGTTGTTGGATTTACAAAGAATACTGGATTCATGTACGCAACGAATGGAATCCGTTGTAACGCAATTGCCCCTGGTGGTGTTGAAACAAATATCGGCTCATCAATGACAAATATCAACGAGTTTGGTATGGGACGAATTCAATCAGGACTAGGTATAAACCCTCGAGTGGGTAAACCAGAAGAGATTGCAAAGATCGCTTTATTCCTTGCTTCAGATGAATCGAGTTTTGTGAATGGTACTGTTATTACTGGGGATGCAGGTTGGACTGCATATTAAAGCAGGAATTTTATAGTAGGGTGCTATTAGTAAAAGTTTGCCTTTAAAATATCGAATCTTTCATGATCAAATTTGATATAAACATTGAAAAAACCATCATAAATCTAATTTTAGATGGTTTTTTCATGTTTTTGGATCTACTTCCAATTAAACTTTAAAATATAAAATAGAATGAGAATATCTTAGAGGTCCATTTCGAGCGGTGTCATTATTTGGGGATTTTCAAACAAACTATTGTTTCAAATATCTAGCTACTTTTTCTAAAACAACTTGATATTGAAATTATTAACAGAATCACGAAATACAGTACTATAAATGATGAAAGTAGTACTAAAAGACCGATGTAAAGTCCTTTTTCAAAAGCACTTAAAAACTGTTCGAAATTTAAAATTACTTGAATTACAGTCAGTGAAAACCAAAAAATGGTAGTGTAATAAAATGATTTTTTTGTTCTCTTAATAAATCGCTTCATATATTTTGTCCTTTTTTATTCAAAGTATCTTAATAGAGTAATAAAAATAGAAGCAATAATAAACAGTAAACCCCACTTATACCTCTTCATTTTAAAATTCAGAATGGTGATGGGTAAAAGAGCGAACATAAAAAAGAATGGGGCTAAAATAGAATTTGTACTAATTACTAGGCATAGGATTACAAAACTAATCGTGAAAGTAAATACAATTAACCTCTTTTTTATGGAATATGTCATTTTTAATCCCTCACTTTTTTAGCATATTAATAAGGCTTCGTGGCAAACCACCAACTCCCAATGCTGGTATAAACCGTATCAAAATTTTTATTTTTCATGTTAAATTTTGCACCGATGTTCTGATATCTGTATGCATAATGATTTGAACCGTATCCAGTTGGAACTAATCCAGTTGTTTGATATAGGCTATAATAACTTGAAACAGTCATTGCAAGTCCCCCAGCAAGTGCTGTGCTAAAACCAACTGCACTTACCCAATTTGAGATAGAAGTAGCTAATCTAGAAGATGATAATGAGCTACCAAGTAATGCACTTATGCCAATAATGCCTCCAATAACTGTGGCAATTTGTCCTATTGAATTAAAAGTTTTTAATACTCTATTCTCATATGTCGCTAAATATTTTGGTTCCCATGGTGAACTTGCTCGATTTAGAATATCAGTTCCTGTACTTTCTGCTAAAGTTAAGTCATAAGTGGATGTTCTTTGGATTTCAATTTTTTCTCCATCTAATATAAGGAAGTTATCACCTTCATTATAAGACAAATTATGTACCTCAGTTTCATCAGTAACTGTGTTAAATTGAAATGAAGAATCGGTAGTTTTCTTAACTTCGAAATCGATTTGAAGCTTTTCATTGTCTATTGAGAAGCTTGATGAATTATCAGTGGCTTTAAAATCAGAAACTATAGTATTTGTTGAATTGAGCGAGGCATTGGTTGTATCAATATTATTTATTTCTGCAAAAGTATAAGAGATTGGAGATAATGTCAGTACAGCAATAATTGAGATGGTTAGTAAATTTTTTTTCATCAATAGACTCCTCCTAATATTGAATTTTTTTATAATTTAACACATATTTAGCAAGGATGGAGAAGAGTATATTGAAAGTTTTGTGAATGTATTCACAAAATGTAAATTGATAGAACAAGAGTTTTTCATTCATTTGAAGAGATAATGAAAATCATGGGTGCCATTAAATAAAAGATGAATTAACCTGAGAATAAATTACTGAATTAAAAAGCAAAAACCATCATTCAAAGAATGATGGTTTTAATTTATTTTCCAACCTGCTTCTTAACATCCTTCTTCTCATCAATCCAAGCCTCTAACTGATCACGGCCAGGTATGTTATCAATCTGATCAGCAGAGAAAACAGGATCCAGACCTTGTTTCTTTTGAGAAATATAATCTATTAATAAGGCTTTTACTACTTTAGCTAAACGTGTAATTGCGTAAAGATTAACGATTACCATTAATCCCATGAAGATATCTGCTAAGGACCAAATTAATTCAGCGCTATATAGTGCTCCGAATAATACCATTCCAATTACTGCGAAACGGTATAGATAAATTGATTTTTTTGAATGCTTCATGAAGCTTATATTTGATTCACCGTAGTAATAGTTACCCATAATAGTACTTAATGCAAATAGGAATACTGAAATTGAGACGAATGTGGCAGCGAAGTCTCCAAGACTTGCGCGCAAAGATTCCTGTGTTAAAGGTATACCAGTAAGTTCAGTTGTTTTATATACGCCTGAAACTAATACGATCATTGCTGTCGATGAACAGATGATGAATGTATCTACAATTACACCTAAAGCTTGAATAAAGCCTTGTTTAACTGGGTGAGTTACTTCAGCAGTTGCTGCTGCGTTTGGAGCAGAACCCATTCCGGCTTCGTTTGAGAATAATCCGCGACGAATCCCGTGAAGAACTGCGGCACCCATTACGCCACCAAACATTTGTTTAAACGTAAAAATTCCTTCAGAGAAAATTGCACCGAAAACGCTTGGTAAAATATCAAAATTCGAAATCATTACCCATAAAGCTAAAATGATATATACACCAGCTTTAATTGGAACTAAAACAGTTGAGAATTTTGCAACTGAATGTACGCCACCAAAAATAATTAAAGCTGTAATAATTCCTAATACAATTGCTGTAGTTTTTGTATTTACACCGAATTCATTATTAATAGAAGCAGCAATCGTGTTTGCTTGTACTGCATTAAAAATAAGACCAAAAGATAACGTAATTAAAATACTAAAAATAACACCAAGCTTTCGATTACCTAAAGCTTTTTCCATATAATAAGCAGGCCCGCCGCGCCATGAAGAACCATCTTTCACTTTATAAAGTTGAGCTAAAGTACTTTCTACAAATGCTGAGGCTGAACCAATTAATGCCATTAACCACATCCAAAATACTGCGCCTGGTCCACCCAATGCTACTGCAGTGGCAACACCCGCAATATTACCTGTTCCAATACGTGCAGCCATTCCGATCATAAATGCTTGTAATGAAGATACCGTTTTTTTACTTTTGTCTCTGTTTCGACCATCAGCTAATAATCGAACCATTTCAGGGAAGAATTTAAACTGAATAAATCCTAAATACGCTGTTAAAAATAGGCCAATTGCAACTAATAAAATGACAATTAATTTAGCCCATAGATAGTCGTTGATTACTGTAACCAATTCTGTCATGAATCCCTCTCCTTTGTATGAATATTCGCAAAATTATACGATAATTTTGACTATAAAGTGTAATAATAAATTATTACGCTGATGATGACAATGGTTTTTTAATGAAATTTTAATGAAATTAGGTTGAATTAAAAAAAGATTAAAAAAGTGAGCGTTCACTTACTTTTTTGTTGACGAAATGATTTTCGGTTAATATACTAGAAAAGTGAATAAACACTTACTTTTTTTGAGGCATGCTAAAATATAGGTTTAATTCCTTTTTTAACATTAATTCGTAAGGAGGTAAATGGTGAATAAGGGTGAAAGAACAAAGCATCATATATTAGAACAATCTAAACAGCTTTTTGCGAAGAACGGCTATGATGGAACGACAATTAATCAAATTGCAAAGGAAAGTAAAATTTCTGAAGCAACAATTTATAAGTATTTTAAAAGTAAATTAGATGTATTAATTACTTGCGTAAAGCCTGATATTCAAGACGTTTGGATGGAAGAGGATTTTAGTAACTATTCGATTGAAGATTTGCTTAGATTATATGTAGAGAAACGAATTAAATGGGTAGAGATGAATCGAAATCAAATTGAAATTTTGATAAGCGAAACTTTACGCCATCCTGAGTTATCAGAAATTTTCTTTCAACAAATCTATCGCAAAACACCAATTGAAGAAGAAATTGAAGCTAGAATGCTCGCAAAAGAAACGAATCTGCATTTAGAAATTCCTATACTAAGCTTAAGTATGATTACGACAATTATATCGATTCTAAATCTGCAAAAGAGTGTAATGGGTAAAGATCCAATGCATATAACAGATGATGCTATCAATAAAATGGTGCAATTAATTTTATTTGGTTTAATAGGAAATAAAAGTCCTGAATAAACATGAATATGTATTTAGTTTTTAATGAATAAAACGGGAGAATGGTTTAGTATAACCTTTTATTTTTTTATAAAAGGGAGTATTAAACTATTTAAATGACAAAAATTGACCAAAATATAAATTCGGTCAATCAGTCTAAAAGGGGAGTGATATTGTGTTTAAACAAGAATGGAAAAATATTTTTAAGAAGCCAATGACTATAGCAACAATCATTGCAATTGGACTTGTACCGATGCTATACTCATTAATTTTCTTATCTGCTTACTGGAATCCTTATAACAAAACAGAGAAACTTTCTGTCGCAGTTATTAATAATGATAAAGGTACTGAGTTTAATGATAAAAAGCTTAATGTCGGGGAGGATTTTGTCGATGGTTTAAAAGATAATAAATCTTTTAAATGGAAAGTGACAAGTAAAAAACAGGCAATGGATGGACTAAACGATGAAAAATATTATTTGGTCATCGAAATCCCTTCTAATTTCTCTAAAAATGCAGCTACGTTATTAGACGAAAAACCGAAAAAAATGAAGTTAAATTATTACACGAATGCGGGCAAAAACTATGTAGGTGCACAAATCGGTACTAATGCAATGAAAGAAGTAAATGCTAATATCTCTAAAGAAATTACAGAGCAATATGCTAAATCTGTCTTTGATAACTTCAAGGATATTGGCGATGGAATGACAAAGGCAACTGATGGTGCTGGTAAAATCAATGATGGCGCATCAAAAATAACAGATGGAACAGATGTCTTAAATAAAAATTTAAAAAAATTAAATGATAGCATGCTAACATTTGAAAACGGAAGTAGTCAGCTTAAAAGTGGCGCAACACAACTTTCAGATGGGATTAAACAATCAAATGATGGAGCAAATAAATTAAACACTGGTTTAAACGCACTACTAGAAGGTACTGGCACATTAAAAGCCGGTTCTAGTGAATTAAATAATGGTCTGTCACAGTTAGTTGATGGTGGAACTAAAATTGAAGCAGGGTCTTCTAAGTTGGAATCTGGAAGTAATCAATTAAATGCTGGATTAAAACAATCTTATGAAGGTGCAAGCCAACTGCAAAAAAGCGAGGCAGGTTTTAATGAGAACCTTGGTGCTACAAATAACGCATTAAAATCAATTGTTAGTGGATTACAAGATGGCTCATTAAGTAAGGAAGATTTACAAAAATTACAAGCAATCTCAAATAGCTTAAATCAGCTTTCGCAAGGAAGTAACCAAATTAAAGCTGGTATCGATCAAGTTGCTACAGCGCAAGGTCAATTATATGAAGGCTCAAATAATTTACTTGCAGGACAAAAAGAACTAAATTCAAATTTAAGTTTATTTAATAGTAAATTGCAACAAGCGTCTAACGGAGCGAATCAATTAGCCGGGGGAAATAATGATTTATACAATGGCACTAAACAATTAAGTGAAGGAAGCTCATTACTTTCATCAGGTTTAGGTAAATTAAATACAGGTGGAGACCAACTAGTTCAAGGTATTGATCAACTAAATGATGGTTCTAAGCAACTATCTGATGGAACAAATAAACTATATAATGGGTCTGGAGACTTATTAAAAGGTGCAAGCGATTTATCAAAAGGAACGAATGAACTTCATAAATCATTAAAAGATGGTGGAGATGAAGTAAACAAAGTTAAAACAAGTGATAAAACCGATCAGTTCTTTGCACAACCAACAGAGTTAGTTGCTCATAAAATCAATAATGTTAAAGAGTATGGTGTTGGATTAACGCCTTATATTTTATCAATTGGATTATTTGCAGGTGGATTAATGTTCACTTCAGTTTATCCAATGAGAAAGAACTCAATCACTCCAACAACTGGTTTAGCTTGGTTCTTTAGTAAATATAGCGTTCTAATTTTTGTGGGGATTATGCAATCGATTGTAGCGGATATCGTTTTAATTTACGGTATGGGTCTTGATGTGAAAAACGTAGGATTATTCGTTCTGTTTACAATCATCACTAGCTTAACATTCTTCTCATTAATTCAATTCTTAACAGTTACATTAGGGAATATAGGACAATATTTTGTGTTTGTAATGATGTTATTACAAATTGGAGGAACTTCAGGTACTTTCCCAATTTCATTAACACCGACATTTTTCCAAACGATTCATCCATATTTACCGATGACATACGCTATAAAAGGATTTAGGGAGTTAATCTCAAATTCTGTTAGCAAAGGATTTGTATGGGATCAAGTCTACTATTTATGTGGATTTGCAGTGCTATTTATCATCCTAACAAATGTAACATTTGCAGTTAGCGTTAAATTATCAAAGAAAAAACAACTAAGTGAAATCGAAGCATAAATCATAAATTAATAAAAAGGATTGAAGTCTAACTAAAAAAAGATTTCAATCCTTTTTTACTATAAATGAAATAAAAATCCAGTATCTTTAGGGGAATATTTTATTGTAAAATTAGAGATGAAAAATGGGCATATTGAAGGAAAAATTTTAGTTTTGCTTTACATTGTAAAGTAATTATCGGTAAACTTTAACATGGTAATTATATAGGGGTGCATTTAAGTTCGATTAAATATAAAAAAACAAGGAAGCGTTTTCATTCGTAGGAAAAGTGGTGAATAAATGAAGTTAACTGAGGTTGATAAAAGAATTTTAGAGATGCTCACTAAAAATGGTCGGATGTCTTACGCCGATATTGGAAAAGAACTCAACTTATCAAGAGTTTCGATTCGTGAGCGTGTGAATCAATTAATAAAAAACGAGGTTATAGAGAGATTCTCGGTAGTTATTAATTCTGAAAAAGTAGGAAAAGGAGTATCTGCTTTCTTTGAGGTTGATTGTGAACCAGCTTTCTTAGTAGAAGTAGCTGAAGCACTCGTAGATAATCCTGTTGTAGCTAGTTGTTATCAAATGACGGGTCCAAGTACTTTACATATGCATGTATTAGTCGATGATTTTGTCAGATTAGAACAATTTATAAATAATGAATTATATGCTTTAGAAGGTATTACGAGAGTAGAAAGTCATATACTGTTGCGAAGATTTAAAAGTAGAAATGGACTAAAGTTATAGGTATTTTTAACCGAGAGATGTCGTATCTCTCGGTTTTTTTTACTATTTTTTGTAAAAATTCATAAAATTATAGAATATTCTGTCTACCGGGGGTATAATCGAAAATAATTAAATTTACATTGTTAGGTTATTTATTATCATTAGTTAACAAACGTATGTGATTTTAATTAATATACTTACAAATGGAGTAGGTGGAAAGATGGCAGCACTCATATTGAGAAGATTGTTCCAATTGTTTTTACTTTTACTAGGTATCTCTTTTTTAGTCTTTGCTTCGATGCATTTAGCACCTGGTGATCCAGCTGCAGTCATTGGAGGACCTACAGCAACGAAGGCCGATCTTAGTGCCATTCGAGAAAGCTTGGGATTGAATGATCCTTTTTTTGTTCAATATTGGCATTATTTATCAGGTGTATTACACGGGAATTTTGGATATTCCTTTCAAACGAAACAGTCAGTTGCAGAGGCAATTTCAATTCGTTTTCCCAATACATTAAGTTTAGCAATCGCGAGTATGGTTGTTGCGGTAATAATCGGAGTAGTAACTGGCATTATTTCTGCACTTAAGCAAAACTCGTGGATGGATGTATCAAGTACAATTATTGCACTTGCAGGTATATCAGTACCTAACTTTTGGCTAGGGGCGATCCTAATTCTCATATTTGGGGTTAACTTACAAATATTGCCTGTTGGGGGATTAGATTCACCAATTTGGACATTAGCCGGGCTGAAGCAAATTATTTTACCAGCCATCGCATTAGGGACAGCTTCAGCTGCTATGATTGCAAGAATGAGCCGTTCTTCTATGCTTGAGGTAATTCGAGCAGATTACATACGAACTGCTAGAGCAAAAGGTGTAAAAGAAAAATCGATTGTTTGGATTCATGCATTAAAGAATTCGATGATTCCAGTCATTACTGTAATTGGACTAAATTTCGGATTTCTTCTTGGAGGAACAATTATTACTGAACAAGTATTTGCGATTAACGGCGTTGGCAGATTGATGATTGATGCAATTGCATCTAGAGATTTTCCAATGGTTCAAGGGGCAGTATTACTAGTGGCAACTCTATTTGTAATCGTAAACTTATTCGTTGATATTTTATACGTATTTATAGATCCAAGAATTAGCTACGATTAATCAGTGAAAGGAGGAAGGGAATTGTCTACGGAAGTTGTCATTAATAATATAGGTACAAAACAAGTTAGTTCTAAAAAGAAAGAAAAATTTATTGTTCAAACGTTTAAACGACTAGTAAAAAATCGATTAGCCGTCTTTGGATTAATTATTATTATTTTACAAATTTTAATGGCAGTGTTCGCTCCATTAATTACGATTCACGATCCAATTAAACAACATTTATCATCAACGGAGCTACCAGTATTCTCAAGTGGACATTGGTTAGGGACTGATAATTATGGACGTGATATGTGGAGTCGAATTGTCTACGGATCACGAGTATCACTTCTTGTTGGGTTTAGCGCAGTAATTCTTGGCTTAATCGGCGGAATTACAATCGGTATGCTAGCAGGATATTACTCAAAACTAGATGGCTTGCTAATGAGAATTGTCGATTTACTCTTTGCTTTCCCAGGAATACTATTAGCTATGCTAATTATCGCAATACTTGGGACTAGCCTTGTAAATGTTGCAGTTGCGATTAGTATATGGGCAATACCTTCATGTGCGAGAATCGTTCGTGGTTCTGTATTATCAATAAAAAAGCAAGAATACATACAAGCAATGAAGACTTTAGGAGCTAGTGATTTACGCATTATGGTGAAACATATTTTACCAAACTGCATGGCACCAATAATTGTTTTTGGCACAATGAAGATGGCCACGGCTATTTTAGCAACGGCATCACTTAGTTATTTAGGTCTTGGAGCTCAACCGCCAACAGCAGAATGGGGGTCAATGATTTCGCAAGGGCAAGATTATATGTTTTCTTCACCACATATGACAATCGTACCGGGTATCGCGATTATGTTGATCGTTTTCTCTTTTAATGTCGTAGGTGATGGGTTAAGAGATGCTTTAGATCCAAATATGAATATAAACAATTAAGGAGATGGATATATGAAAAAGTGGATGTTTATCGTATTTAGTGCAATTCTTTTACTTGCTGGTTGTTCTAGTAAAACGACTGGATCAAATAGCACTAATGTTTCTCAAGAACTTACTTATGCTTCAACATCAGATGTAGTTGGTTTATCACCAATTTTAACAAATGACTCAGTTTCGGCTAATGTGATCAGTCAGGTTTATGAAACTTTATTTAAACGAGATCCAAAAACAATGGAAATTGAACCACTTTTAGCAGAATCATATACAAATCCAGACAATAAAACTTGGGATATTACGCTTAAAAAAGGAATTAAGTTTCAAGATGGAACAGATTTCAACGCAGAAGCAGTAAAGTACACATTCGATAAATTCCGTGACCCAAAAACGGCTGCTCCACGTGCTTCTTTATTAGAACCAGTCCAATCTATTAATGTAGTTGATGATTACAAATTAGAAATTAAAACGAAATATCCATACGGACCTCTTTTAGCGGCACTTGCTCACTCAGCTGCTTCAATTGTAAGTCCAACAGCAGATAAAAATGGAGATTTAATGAAAAAACCTGTAGGTACTGGGCCATTTAAGTTTGTTAGCTGGACACCTGGTGACCAAATCGTTCTTGAAGCGAATAAAGATTATTGGAATGGTGCACCTAAACTGAAAAAAGTTACGTTTAAAGTTGTTCCTGAAGTATCTACAGCAATCTCAATGTTACAAACTGGAAAAGTACAATTTATTGATGCAATACCAGCAGAGCAAATTAAACGTCTAGAATCAATTAAAAAAGTAAAAGTTACAAAAGCAGAAGGAACACCTGTTTATTATTTAGGATTTAATATGAAAAAAGCACCAATGAATAACTTAGCATTCCGTCAAGCAGTTGCTTATGGATTAGATCGTAAAGCGTATATTAATCAATTAAACGGATTAGGTATTGAAGGGAATAGTGTAATTGGTCCAAAAGTTTTCGGATATGACCAATCTGAAGAAGAAGCAGGCTATTCTTATGATGTAGAAAAAGCTAAGAAACTGATTAAAGATAATGGATTTGAAGGAAAAGAAGTGAAAATGTTAGTTCCAAACAGAGATATGTATATGAAAATGGCAGAAATTGCTCAAGCTCAAATGACTGATATTGGCTTAAAAGTTAAGCTTGAAACGATGGAATGGGGTACGTTCCTAGATGCAACAATGAAAGGTCAATACGATGTAACGTTCTTAGGATGGGCAAATAGTACAGGAGATGGTAGTGAATTATTATATCCAAACTTCCACTCTGACAATGTTGGAATATCTAACCGAATTTCATATAGTAATCCTGAGTTTGATAAGTTAGTGAATGAATCTCGTCAAACAATTGACCCAGATGCTCGAAAAGAAAAACTAAAAGAAGCGGATGATTTATTAGTAAAGGATGCTCCGGTCATCGTTATGAATCAAGGTGTAGTAACATCTGCAGTTGATCAAACGGTGAAAGGTTTAGTAATTGACCCTACTGGACAATGGTCTTTATATAACGTACACAGAGAGTAGGTAGCATGATGACGACAGAACTTCTATCTGTAAACAATTTAGTAACAACGTTTCGAACAGCTGACGGAGAAATCCCAGCTGTTCGAAATGTATCCTTTTCAGTAAACAAAAGCGAGACTTTATGTATCGTTGGAGAATCTGGTTGTGGGAAAAGCATTACATCATTATCCGTAATGGGATTATTGCCAAGTAATGGATCAATTAAAAGTGGCTCTATTCAATTAGAAGGAACAGATTTAACTAAGCTAACAAATGATGAACTAAGAAAAATTAGAGGTAATAAAATATCGATGATTTTTCAAGAGCCAATGACTGCTTTAAATCCTGTTATTACAATTGGGTATCAACTACGTGAACCACTAATGATTCACCAAAAGCTTACTAAACAAGAAGCAAATAAAAGAGGTATTGAACTTTTAAAACAAGTTGGTATTCCTTATCCAGAAAAAAGAATGCATCAATATCCTCATGAATTAAGCGGCGGAATGAGACAGCGGGTTATGATTGCCATTTCATTAGCTTGTACGCCAGGACTTTTAATAGCGGATGAACCAACAACAGCACTTGATGTCACGATTCAGTCACAAATTTTAGATTTAATCCATGATTTACAAGAACAGCTTGGAATGGGTGTCATCATGGTTACACATGATATGGGAGTCGTTGCTGAAATTGCTGATAAAGTGATGGTTATGTATGCAGGAGAAAAAATTGAAGAAGGCCCTGTTGAAGAGATCTTTAATAATCCAAGTCATCCATATACAATTGGTCTATTAAACTCTGTACCAAATGTTGATGATCCAGATTTTGAATTGGAAGCTATTCCAGGCTCGACGCCGAGCTTAAACGAACAAATAACTGGCTGCCGTTTTCATCCACGCTGTGAACGTGCCCTTGCGCGATGCAAAGTTGAAGTGCCAAAGGAATTTAAAATAAAAAATGGGCACACGGTTAAATGTTGGTTAAGTGAGGAGGATGCACTATGACTCTAGTAAAAAGTAAGTCACCTTTATTAGAGCTTCGAAATGTAAAAAAGTATTACCCAATTCGTGGAGGATTACTAAAAAAAGTACAAGGTCACGTTAAAGCCGTTGAAGCAGTAAGCCTTTCATTATTGGAAGGTGAAAGCTTAGGAGTTGTAGGAGAATCGGGCTGCGGTAAATCTACTTTAGGTAAGACAATTTTAGGTCTTGAGGAAATTACAGATGGAAAAGTAATTTTTAGAGATACAGAAATTCAGCATTTATCGAATAAAAACCGAAATGATTTTAAGAAGCAAATGCAGATGATTTTCCAAGATCCATATGCTTCATTAAACCCGAGACAACGAATTGGCGATGCGTTAGAAGAAGTATTTGTAATTCATACTAATCTATCAAAACAAGAACGAAAAGAGAAAGTAATCGGATTGCTTCGTGAAGTAGGTTTAAATGAAGATCATTACGATCGCTATCCCCATGAATTTAGTGGTGGACAACGCCAACGTATTGGAATTGCTAGAGCGATTGCTCTAAATCCATCACTAATCATTTGTGACGAAGCAGTATCTGCACTTGACGTGTCAGTACAAGCACAAGTATTAAAGCTCTTAAAATCATTACAAGCAAAATATCAATTGACTTATTTATTTATCTCCCATGATTTAGGAGTAGTTAGATATTTCTGTGATCGAGTTTTAGTAATGTATTTAGGTAATACTGTTGAGCTAGCTCCAGTAGACAAATTATATAAAAATCCACTACACCCTTATACAAAGGCGTTATTATCTGCGATTCCCCGTCCAAAAGTCGGAAAAAGACATGAGAAAATCCGTTTGACAGGTGAAATTCCAAATCCAGCTAATCCACCTTCTGGTTGTACATTCCGTACACGTTGTCCACTTGCGACAGATCTTTGTGGCCAAAAAAAGCCAGAGTGGAAGGAAGTAGAAGAAAATCATTTTGTTGCATGTCACCATGTAGAAGCATAAAGGAGAAGATACTAAATGCAGTTTGATCATTTAAATAATCCATATTCAGCACAACGTCATACAACATTTGGAAAAAATGGAATGGTGGCAACATCCCAGCCTTTAGCAGCACAAGCAGGGCTAGATATATTGAAAAAAGGTGGTAACGCAATTGATGCTGCAATTGCTACCGCAGCCGCTTTAACGGTAGTTGAACCAACATCAAATGGAATAGGTGGCGACGCCTTTGCATTAGTTTGGGTGAAAGGGGAGCTACACGGCTTAAATGGTAGTGGGCCAGCACCAAAATCAATTTCAATCGAAAAGTTAAAAGAACAAGGAATTGAGAAAATGCCAACTCACGGTGTTATTCCTGTTACAGTACCAGGAGTTCCTGCCGCATGGGCAGCATTATCAAAACGATTTGGTAAATTACCATTAGAAGAAGTTCTCCAACCAGCAATTACCCTTGCAGAAGAAGGCTTTCCGATCTCACCAATTTTAGGGAAGTTTTGGAATATAGCTTATGAAAAGTTTAAAAAACAATTTACTACATCTGAGTTTGACGAATGGTTCAAAACATTCACTCCAGATGATCGAGCTCCGGAAATCGGTGAAATGTGGTCATCCAAATCGCATGCTAAAACTTTACGAGAAATTGGAGCAACAAATGCAGAAAGCTTTTATCGTGGAGAGTTAGCAGAAAAAATTGCTTCATTTATGAAAGAGCATAATGGATATTTAAGTTTAGAAGACTTAAGTGAATATAAAGTGGAATGGGTAAAACCAATCTCTACTAATTATCGTGGATATGATGTATGGGAAATCCCGCCGAATGGACAAGGCATGGTCGCGTTAATGGCACTAAATATTGCCAGAGGTTTTAATTTTTCTACAAAAGATGAAGTTGATACATATCATAAACAAATAGAAGCTATGAAACTAGCTTTTACTGATGGAAAAACATTCATTACCGATTCAGAACATATGAATATCGATGTCGATGAGCTATTGTCTGAAGAATATGCTGCTTCACGCAGAGAATTAATTGGTGATAAAGCGATTGAACCAGAAAATTACACTCCTCCAAAAGGTGGTACTGTTTACTTAGCTACTGCTGATGGGGAAGGGAATATGGTTTCATTTATTCAAAGTAACTATATGGGATTTGGATCAGGAATCGTCATTCCAGATACGGGTATCGCACTTCAAAACAGAGGACATGACTTTTCGTTAATTCCAGAGCATTCAAATTCACTTAAACCAGGTAAAAGAACATATCACACGATAATTCCAGGATTTTTAACAAAAGATGGCGAAGCGGTAGGTCCATTCGGCGTAATGGGCGGATATATGCAACCACAAGGCCACGCACAAGTTGTAATGAACACGGTAGATTTTCTATTAAATCCTCAAAGTACATTAGATGCACCTAGATGGCAATGGATGGAAGGGAAAAAAGTGGTAGTTGAACCTCATTTTCCAAATCATCTTGCTCAAGCACTTGCTCGAAAAGGCCATCAAATTCAGATTGCTACGGATTGTAGCAGCTTTGGAAGAGGCCAAATTATATGGCGTAATTCACAGAACGGTGTGTTAATGGGAGGAACAGAATCTCGAACAGATGGCGCAATTGCAGTTTGGTAAAGGAATGATTCAATGTTAAATCAATGGCAACTTTTTTTAGCTTTTTTTAGAGTAGGAATGTTAGGTTACGGGGGAGGTCCATCTTCCATACCACTTATACATACAGAGGTTGTAGATAAGTATAAATGGTTAAATAAAGATGACTTTTCCGATGTATTAGCAATTGGAAATGCTCTTCCTGGACCAATCGCAACAAAGCTTGCGGGATATATTGGATGGAGGATAGGTGGGGTAGTGGGTATGCTAAATGCAATAATCGCAACAACGCTACCGACTGTCATCCTACTTATGATTCTATTATCAACGTTAAATCATTTTAAAGGCATTGCTTGGGTACAAGGTATGTCAAAAGCGGTTGTTCCAGTAGTAGGAGTGATGTTAGCGACTTTAACATGGGATTTTGTAGAAAAATCAAGAGAATCTCTCGGTTGGAAAATTACTAGTATAATTGTAGTAACTAGTTTTATCCTTCTCTATTTTTTAAATGTACATCCTGCAATACTAATCGGATGTTTAGTTGGATATGCCTTTTTCTCAAAAAGTAAAAATGAAAAGAAGAAGAAGGTGAAGGCATCATGATCTTTTGGAAAATATTCTTGGCATTTTTCTTACCTGGAATTTTCGGATACGGTGGTGGACCAGCCTCTATTCCTCTGATTGAGAATGAAGTTGTAGATAAATACGGATGGATGAGTTCAGTTGATTTTAGTAATGTGCTTGCATTAGCCAATGCACTACCAGGTCCAATAGCTACAAAGCTGGCAGGGTATATTGGTTATGCTAAAGGAGGAGCGTTTGGCGCATTTGTTGGATTATTTGCTTCAATCGCACCATCACTTATTTTGATGATTGCATTATTAAGCATATTAATGAAGCACAAAAATTCACCTAAAGTTAAAAAAATGACTGCATTTGTTAAACCGCTAATTGCAGTATTACTTGGCATTATGGCTTTTGACTTTTTCAATGATTCATATAATGGTGTAGGTGTAACTCAAACAATCATTATTAGTGTACTTTCTCTATTATTTTTGGAGCGTTGGAAAATTCACCCTGCATATGTAATCGGGGGAGCACTTGTATATGGAGCTGTATTCTTAGCATAGGTAGTGGAACATTATTGAAGCAACAGTTAATGTGGTGTTGCTTTAATAATGTTTTTTTGCGTGGAGTCTTTTTAAATTTATTACCATAATGTGAAGTGTCATAAAAATAGCAATTATTATAGCATGTAAAATTTATACACATCAACATTTGTGAATTTAGTCACAAAATAGACAATTTATTGACACGAATTTGACATATAAGATTAAGTCAAAAACCCTTTTAGAAAAGTAAACTATAAGTAACAAGAGATACCGTATGTGCTTCTCTAGAAATTACTTAATGAATTATTTGTGAAAAAATGTTCAAAGTTATCCTGAGCTTTATGAAATTTTTTTTGAAATATTCTTTATCCTAAGGGGGATGGACCGTGAGTGTGTTAGAACTTGCAAGATTACAATTTGGTTCCACGACGATTTTCCATTTTTTATTTGTACCACTTTCTATTGGTTTAGTATTTATGGTTGCAATTATGGAAACATTGTATGTTTTTCGAAATAACGAGACATATAAAAAGTTAACAAAATTCTTTGGGCACTTATTTTTAATTAATTTTGCTGTTGGTGTTGTTACTGGTATTATTCAAGAATTTCAGTTTGGTATGAACTGGTCTGAGTATTCTCGATTTGTAGGGGATGTATTTGGAGCACCGCTAGCAATTGAAGCACTTTTGGCGTTTTTTATGGAATCTACGTTTTTAGGAATATGGATTTTTGGTTGGGAAAAACTGTCTAAAAAAATTCATTTATTGTGTATTTGGCTAGTTGCATTTGGAACTGTCATGTCTGCATTTTGGATTTTAGCAGCTAATTCATTTATGCAGGAGCCAGTTGGTTATACGATCAAAAATGGACGTGCACAAATGAACGATTTCTTGGCAATCATTACAAATCCTCAGCTAAAAGTAGAGTTTCCTCACACGATTGCTGGCGCTTTAGCAACTGGTGCATTATTTGTAGCCGGTGTAAGTGCATATAAAATTTTAAAGAAACAAGAGATCGCAATCTTTAAGAAAGCATTCAATCTAGCAATGGTTGTCGCTTTAATAGCAGGAATTGGCGTGGCGTTTAGCGGCCATTCTCAAGCGAAGCATTTAATGGAATCACAGCCAATGAAAATGGCTGCAAGTGAGGGGCTTTGGAAAGATAGTGGCGACCCTGCAGGCTGGATGCTCTTTGGTCTGATCGATTCGAAAAAGAAAGAAAATAAATATGAGGTAGAAGTACCATATTTATTAAGTTATCTAGCTTACGAGAAGTTTGAAGGTAAAGTACCTGGAATGAATACATTACAAAAGCAATATGAGAAATTATATGGTCCCGGAAATTATATTCCACCAGTTAATACGACATTCTGGAGCTTTAGAATTATGGCAGGAGCAGGAATGGTCATGATTTTAATGTCGATGCTAGGATTATATTTTAGTTATCGTAAAAAATTAGAATCAAAAAATCTATTCTTAAAGGCAACGATTTTCCTTATTTCATTACCATTTATAGCAAATACAGCTGGATGGGTTATGACGGAAATAGGCCGTCAACCTTGGACTGTGTTCGGTTTAATGACGACAGCTGCATCTGTGTCACCTAATGTTTCAAAAGGATCACTTATATTCTCTATCATAACTTTTACTTCAATGTACGCAATTTTAGCAGCCGTTTTAGTTTACTTGTTTGTGAAAGAAATTAAAAAAGGAACACATCATGTTAAAAAAGAAGAGGTTCCTACTGTTGATCCGTTTGAAAGGGAGGCTACAATTGTATGATTGGGTTAAATGAATTATGGTTTTTACTTGTTGCAGTTTTATTTATTGGCTTCTTCTTTTTAGAAGGCTTTGACTTTGGTGTAGGTATATCTACGAAGCTACTAGCTAAAAATGATACTGAAAGAAGAATATTAATAAATACAATTGGACCATTTTGGGACGCAAATGAAGTTTGGTTATTAACTGCTGGTGGAGCAATCTTTGCAGCATTTCCGAATTGGTATGCAACGATGTTCAGTGGCTATTATATTCCGTTTGTATTCGTCTTAATGGCATTGATTGGACGCGGAGTTGCTTTTGAATTTAGAGGGAAAGTTGAAAGTTTGAAATGGGCAAAAGCCTGGGATTGGGTAATTTTCTTCGGTAGTTTATTACCACCATTTTTATTCGGTGTACTATTCTCTAGTATCCTTAGAGGGATGCCAATCGATAAAAATATGAATATATCTGCTGGATTTACTGATTATGTTAATTTATTCACTGTAGTCGGCGGTATAACTGTGACGCTTTTATGTCTATTACACGGATTAATGTTTTTAACATTAAAAACGGTTGGAGACTTAAGAGATCGTGCACGTTCTCTAGCACGTTTAGTAATCATACCAGTATTCCTATTCTTAGTTGCATTTACTGGTATGGCATTTTTTGAAACGGATATGTTTAAAGTAAAAGCGCAAATAACTGTGCCACTTATTTTATTAATCGTATTATCTTACGTTCTTGCTACAGTCTTCATCTTTAAGAAAAGAGACGGTTGGTCATTTACTATGACAGGACTTGGTATTGTACTTACTGTAGGAACTCTATTTACTTCTCTGTTCCCAAGAGTCATGATTAGTTCAATAAAAACAACTTATGACTTAACAGTTTATAATGCTTCATCAGGCCCATATTCATTAAAAGTAATGACAATTGTAGCATGTACACTATTGCCATTCGTATTAGGTTATCAAATTTGGAGTTATTATGTGTTTAGAAAAAGAGTGGATGAGAAGGATTTGACTTATTAATGGGAAGAGATCTTATTAAATACAAAGGGATAAAGAGTTTATTCATTATCTTATCTTTTTTAACAATTATACAAGTGGCGACAATTATTATTCAGGCATATATGCTTTCACAAGCTATTGTCAAATTGTTCAATGGAAAAAGTAGTAGCGATATTTTATACGCTACTATTTTCTTCATCGTCGCATTTGTCTGCCGATATATTGTCTCAACAATCAAACAGAAGTGTTCGGAAAGCTTTGCAGACATTGCATCGACGGAAATAAAGATGGAAGTGTTAGAGAAGCTTTTTAGACTTGGACCTAGATATGCAAGAAAATCAGGAACAGGAAGCATTGTAACACTAATTATGGAAGGAACTACTCAACTAAAACAATATTTAGAAATCGTTCCTTTGAAAATGATTAATTTAGCCATCATTTCACCAGTAATTGTGATCTATATTTTCTTTGTTGATAAAGTTTCTGCAATTATATTAATCGTAACATTTCCAATCATTATTATTTTTATGATCTTACTTGGATTAGCGGCTAAAAAGAAATCAGATAAACAATGGAAGATTTACCGAATTTTATCGAATCATTTTACAGATTCACTGCGCGGTCTGGAAACATTAAAATTTCTTGGATTAAGTAGAAAACATATTAAAAAAATTGAAAATGTAAGTGAAAGATACAGAGAAGCAACGATGGGAACTCTGAAAGTAGCTTTTTTATCATCATTTGCGCTAGATTTATTTACTATGCTTTCAATTGCTACAGTTGCCGTCTTTTTAGGTCTTCGCTTAATTGACGGAGTAATATTATTAGGTCCGGCACTTATGATTTTAATCTTAGCTCCTGAATATTTCTTACCAGTTCGCGAAGTTGGTGCGGATTATCATGCTACATTAAACGGTCAAGAAGCTGGAAAGGCAATGCAGAATATTTTAGATGAGCAGGAGTTTAAAGCTCAAGATATTGCTCCTCTTTCTGATTGGAGCCATAATAGTACCATTAATTTGCATGACCTATCCGTAAGCCCTGAGAAAGATGGTCAGACGATTTTATCGAATATAAATTTAAGTATTAATGGGTTTCAAAAGATCGGGATTGTTGGAGAGAGTGGCTCGGGTAAATCAACACTAATTGACTTGATCGGAGGATTTTTGGAGCCTTCACAAGGTGCTATTCAAATTTCAGGTAAAGAGGTATCGCATCTTCAATTAGCTGATTGGCATAAACAGTTAATTTATATCCCACAAAATCCGTACATCTTTTCAAAATCATTAAAAGATAATATAAGTTTCTATAAACCTACTGCAACTAACGAGGAAATTGAAGATGCAGCTACACAGTCCGGTTTAACTTCTTTAATGAACGAACTGCCGAATGGATTAGAAGAAAAGATAGGTGAAGGTGGCAGAGCGTTAAGTGGGGGACAAAGCCAACGCGTTGCACTCGCTAGAGCTTTTTTAGAAAATCGTCCAGTACTTTTATTGGATGAACCTACTAGTCATCTTGATATTGAGACAGAGTTTGAATTAAAACAAACAATGCTTAAGTTATTTTCAAATAAATTAGTGGTATTAGCTACACATCGCTTACATTGGATGAAAGAAATGGATCAAATTATTGTGATGAACGAAGGTAGCATAGTTGAAGTTGGTACGCACGAACAATTAATGATGAATAAAGGTCATTATTATCG
Source organism: Bacillus sp. AFS017336 (assembly GCF_002555445.1). NCBI lineage: Bacteria > Bacillati > Bacillota > Bacilli > Caryophanales > Bacillaceae > Bacillus > Bacillus sp. AFS017336. The sequence continues at coordinate 128,273 of NZ_NUCO01000017.1, read as the reverse complement.
ACTAATTCATAGTTAGAGGGAAAAATATGTTAAATAAAAATGGATGGATTTTACCATATATAAAAGAAAATCGTCGTTTATTTATAGTTGTGATTTTCTTAAGTGCACTGACAATTTTTGCAGCGGCTTCACTTATGTACACTTCTGGCTATTTAATCTCAAAAGCAGCAACTAGACCTGAAAATATTTTAATGATTTATGTACCAATCGTAGCTGTAAGGACATTTGGAATTTTAAGGTCGGCATCTAAATATGTTGAAAGATTAGTCGGGCATCATACGATTTTAAAAATTTTATCTCGAATGAGAACTAGATTATTTAGCAATCTTGAACCGTATGCACTTAATATCAATTCGAAGTTTAAAACAGGAGATATTTTAGGATTGCTAGCGAATGATATTGAACATTTACAGGATATTTACTTGAAAACTATTTTTCCTGGCATTGCTGCATTATTTATCTATTTTATTTCGGTAATTGCACTAGGGTTTTTCTCAGTTCCTTTTGCCTTACTAACCGCAATTGTTTCATTTGTATTAATCGGAGTTTTACCACTTTTTTCATTATTAGTTGAAAAAGCACGGACACATCAAATAAAAAAGGAAAAAAGTCATTTATACGAAAACTTAACTGATGCTGTGATTGGTATTAGCGATTGGTTATTTAGTGGTAGGCAAACAAGCTTCATTAAAGAATATAGAGACATGGATGATTCCTTAAGAAATATCCAAGGCAAAGAAAAAAGATTTAGAAGATGGCGAGACTTAGCGGCACAATTCGTTGTAGCAACTTTAGTCTTAATGATGCTTTATTGGGCAGGTAATGAAAGTTTAGCTGGAGATATTCCAAAAACGTTTATTGCTGCATTTGTTTTAGTAATATTTCCTTTAACAGAAGCCTTTATTCCATTATCAAATTCTCTTGGCAGTGTCCCATTATATTCGGATTCAATCAATCGATTAGATGGGATTAAAGAGGTAAAACGTGTTGAGCAAATACCTGTTTTAGAAGGAAATATTGATGATTATAGACAAATCGAATTTAAAAATGTAAGTTTTCATTATCCTGAAAGCGAAAATATTTTAAACAATATTTCATTTACGATTGAGCCAAATAAAAAAACAGCCTTATTAGGACCAAGTGGATCAGGTAAATCAACGATTCTTAAACTAATTGAGGGAGTAGAGACTCCTACCCAAGGAAGCGTTAAATTGAATGGAATCGAAAGTGAATCATTCGGCGACCATATTTCGAAAGTTGTCTCTGTACTAAACCAAAAGCCATATTTATTTGATACTTCAGTTTTAAATAATATTCGTTTAGGAAATCCAACGGCAAGTGACGAAGAGGTAATAAGAGTAACGAAAATGGTTGAACTGCATGAATATATCGCATCACTTCCGGAAGGGTATCATACTTCTATGCAAGAAACCGGTGTAAGATTTTCAGGTGGAGAACGTCAAAGAATAGCATTGGCGAGAATACTCCTTCAAAATACACCAGTTGTCATTTTAGATGAACCAACAGTCGGACTGGATTCAATTACAGAAAGAAAATTACTCCAAACAATCTTTAAAGTTTTAGAAGGAAAAACAGTATTATGGATTACACACCATTTAATTGGTGCAGAAATGGCTGATCAAATCCTTTTCTTAGATAAAGGAACAATCGCAATGAATGGATCACATGATGATCTTTTCAGACACGAAACTAGATATCGGAACCTTTTTGAGTTAGATCGCCCATTTACCATAATAGAATAGATGCAAGTTAAAGGACTCTGACGAATTCGTCGGAGTCTTTTTTGTTCATCAAAATTACAATTTGACGGAAAATGATTTACATGATATATTTATCTCGAATTCGAGATATCTTGAATTCAAAATAAATTTTAATTAATTTTTTCAGTATTCTTCAGCTATAGATTCGCAAAATAAAAATGCTTATATACAAAAAAACTACTATTTGGAGGTATTCGTATGAACGGCTTAAAAGGTATACATCACGTAACAGCAATAACTAGCAGTGCAGAAAAAAACTATGAATTTTTTACTAATGTTTTAGGAATGCGTTTAGTAAAGAAAACAGTCAATCAAGACGATATTCAAACGTATCATTTATTCTTTGCAGACGATAAGGGTAGCGCTGGAACGGACATGACATTTTTTGACTTCCCTGGTATTCCAAAAGGAGCACATGGTACAAATGAGATTTCAAAAACATCATTCCGAGTACCAACAGATGCAGCTCTAGATTATTGGGAGAAACGTTTTGATCGATTAAATGTGAAGCACACAGGAATAAAAACACAATTCGGTAAGAAAACACTATCGTTTGTTGATTTCGATGATCAACAATACCAATTAATTTCAGATGAACATAACAAAGGAATTGCCTCAGGTACACCGTGGCAAAAAGGCCCAATTCCATTAGAATATGCAATAACAGGACTAGGCCCAATCTTTATCCGCGTAGCAAATTTTGCATTCTTTAAAGAAGTAATCGAAAAAGTACTTTTATTTAAAGAAATTGATAAAGAAGATTCATTCCACTTATTCGAAGTTGGCGAAGGAGGAAACGGAGCACAAATCATTGCTGAACATAATGAAATATTACCTCAAAGCTTCCAAGGCTTTGGTACAGTTCACCATGTAGCATTCCGTGTAGAAGATACATCCGTACTAAAAGAATGGATCAAACGTCTCGACTCATTCCGTTTACCTAACTCTGGCTATGTAGATCGTCACTTCTTCGAATCTTTATACGCAAGAGTAGCTCCACAAATCCTATTTGAATTTGCGACAGATGGACCAGGATTTATGGGTGACGAGCCTTACGAAACACTTGGTGAAAAACTATCATTACCACCTTTCTTAGAACCAAAACGTGATGAAATCGAAGGAATGGTTCGTCAGATTGATACTGTTAGAAGTACGAAGGATTTTGTTAAGGAATAATGTTTTAGAAAGGGCACTCACTTTTTAAGTGGGTGCTTTTTTTGTTTGCTGGTGACGCTGTGCTGCCGCGAAAGGCGAACACATTGTGTAATTTATTGATAAAGCTGTGAACTTTGTTGATATAATGGTTATTTTTGTTGATAAAGCATCTGTTTTTGTTGATATACTCGTTAAATTTGTTGATATCGGTATATATCACGCTCCGTTCGAGAGTATTGAGTGGAAAATCACACCTATGGTTAATCAAACTGTTAAAAATTACCTGAAAAAATTAATGCATAAAACGTTTTGTTATTCTAATGAAATATTTCACTGAATAAAAATCTTATGAACTAAAATATTTTTTTAGGAGAGGAAACATGAATACTACACCGGATAGGCATTTATCAAAGGATGAAATGGTAAATATAATCCAAAATGGACTAGTAAAGACAAATAATCCGAGAAAGATTGTTATAGTAGGAGCGGGAATATCGGGATTGGTAGCAGGATCTTTGTTAAAAGATGCAGGACATGAGGTAACCATTTTAGAAGCAAATGGTCGAGTGGGCGGTAGGATTTTTACGAAAAGAGCACCCTTTATTAATGATCAGTATTTAGAATTAGGTGCAATGCGTATTGCTTCAAATCACAAGCTTGTACTTGAATATATTAATAAATTTAAGTTGAAAATAAATGAGTTTATAAACGGAAAATCAGAGGATATTATTTATGTAAATGGTGTAAAAACAACGCAAAAGCTATATGAACAAAATCCAGATATTTTAGGTTATCGTGTAGCGGCCGATGAAAAAGGAGTTAATGTAGATCAGTTAATTGAAAGATCGTTGAAAACTGTAATTGACTTTATTAATCAAAATCCTGATGAGAACTGGAAGACCATTATCCAAAATTATGATAATCATTCAATGGATTCATTTTTAAGATATAATCCAATCGGAACACCACTGTCACCTGGTGCTGCGGAAAAAGTGAAGGTACTTCAAGGGATGGAAGGATTTCCTGAACTTGCCTTTACTGCTATTTTAAGAGAGTTCATTGTATTACTTTCAAAGGAAATTAAGTTATACGAGATTACCGGGGGGAATGATCTACTGCCTAGAAAGTTTTTAACACAATTAAAGGAGAATATATTCTTTGGTCAAAAAATGAATAAAATAGTGCAAGAAAATAATCAAGTAACAATTCATTCAGATCATTATACAAGCCATCTGCATTATCAAACTACTGCTGACTATGCCATTATTACCATCCCCTTTTCATTATTAAATTTCATTGAAGTGATCCCAAGAAACTCATTTTCTTATAATAAATGGAAAGCGATTCGAGAATTACACTATGTTCCTTCTACAAAAATTGGACTTCAATTTAAAAGTAGATTTTGGGAAAAGGATGGGACATTAGGTGGGAAATTAATTACGGATTTACCGATTCGGTTTGCTTACTACCCAAGTAATCATAATGGGAATAACGGGTCTGGAATCATTTTAGCTAGTTACACTTGGGAAGACGATGCATTGATTTGGGATAGTATGTCTGAAAATGACCGCATAATGAATGCTTTGAAAGATCTAGCAACCATACATGGAAGTCAAGTTTATACTGAATTTATTACAGGCTATACACATAGCTGGGCTCTTTATCCATACTCTGGTGGGGCTTTTTCTATGTTTAAGCCTGAACAAAATAGAGAACTGTCGCCATATATCTCCACTCCTGAGGGGAAAGTACACTTTGCTGGAGAACATACATCATCTGCTCCTGCATGGATTGAAGGTGCAGTCGAATCGGGCATTCGCTCGGCATTTGAGGTCAATAATCGGACTCTCAATGAAGGATAAAATTCATTTTTCGCATTTCCCGTGAATATAGTGGAGATAGTGGATGTTTTTTTTATTTGAGGGAGTGATCAGTTTGAACGAAAATAACCAAGGACTTCAATTTACCCCTGTTAAAACATATGATGTTTTTCATGGTCCAAATGACCCGTGTCCACCAATCGGGAAAAGATATTTTTCAACACCTCCACATTTATATTTAGGATTTCAGCCACCAGGTCTAGAGCAATTTTCATACAAAGAAGCTTTAAAAAAAGGTACTTTATGGAAGGTTTTTTATGACTATTACGAAAATCCATATAAAGCTAGGAGGGATTAAAAAATGACGCAGCAACTTCCTCCAGAGTATTATCAAGATTTAGAGGAACTTCAAGCAGTTGATTTTGTGCTTGTAGAATTAACTTTATATTTAGATACTCATCCAGATGATCAAAATGCAATCAATCAATTTAACCAATATGCCCAATATAAAAAGCAAATTGAAGCCAACTTTGAATCAAAATATGGCCCATTATATCAATTTGGTAGTAGTTTTTCAGATCAAAACTGGAACTGGCATAAAGGCCCGTGGCCATGGCAGGTTTAAAAGGAGGGAGTAACAATGTGGATTTATGAAAAAAAGTTACAATATCCAGTTAAAGTAAGTACCTGTAATCCCATGCTTGCCAAATTTTTAGTTGAACAATATGGTGGAGCGGACGGAGAATTAGCAGCTGCATTAAGATACTTAAATCAACGATATACAATTCCGGATAAGGTTATTGGACTTTTGACAGATATCGGGACAGAGGAATTTGCTCATTTGGAAATGATTGCTACGATGATTTATAAGTTAACAAAAGACGCAACCCCAGACCAAATGAAAGCAGCCGGACTAGATACCCACTACGCATCACACGACAGTGCACTCTTCTACCATAACTCAGACGGTGTGCCATTCACTACCGCTTATATCCAAGCAAAAGGCGATCCAATCGCAGATTTATATGAAGATATTGCAGCGGAAGAAAAAGCTAGAGCAACTTATCAATGGATCATTGATCTTTCCGATGACACGGATTTAAATGATAGTCTAAGATTTTTAAGAGAACGTGAGATTGTCCATTCGCAGAGATTTAGAGAAGCTGTAGAAATTTTGAAGGATGATCGACAGCAGCGGAAGATTTTTTAAAATTGAACCTGTTCCCGGTATTATAGGGAGCAGGTTTTTATTTTTTATTAAAGTATGTCACAAAAAAAGACCCCCAATCGTTATATATACGATTGGAAAAATAACAGAGGTAAAACCTAGCTCGAATAATACAAATTATTCCTAATGTCACAAAATGAATCACTTAGTCGTTATATATTCGAGTAGGTTCTCATATTTCCGACATAAATAAAAAAAGCGAGGTAATTAATTATGACACAACGTATTGATTATATGAAACAATCACCAGAATTCGTTAACAAAATGATGGCACTTAGCAATGCAGAGAATGAGAGTTCAATCGAAGAAACAATTCTTCATTTAGTACACATTAGAGCATCACAAATGAATGGATGTGGTTTTTGTACAGATATGCACGTTAAGCAAGCTAAAATGCATGGTGAGAGAGAGCTTCGTCTTTACCATATTCCTATTTGGCGCGAGTCTACATTATTCAGTCCACGTGAGCGTGCGGCGTTAACATGGACGGAGATTTTGACTAAATTACCTGAACACGGTGTGCCTGATGAAGTTTATAATGAAGTTCGTGAGCAATTATCGGAAAAAGAATTATCTGATTTAACATTCTCGGTTATGGCAATAAATGCTTGGAACAGAATTAGTATAGCGTTTAAAGCAGTACCTGGATCAGCAGATGTAGCATTTGGTTTAACAAAAGCTGGGCTAAAATAAAAATGACAAAAAAGCGCGTGAGCATTCCACGCGCTTTTTTTAATTCACGTTCCAAGATGTTTCAGCTTATCTGGGTTCCTGATTATATATACATTTTGAATTAAATTATTTTCGATATGAAGCATGCCGACTGTGTGAATTCCTTCGTTGGAACGGAGAATAAGAGCGGGTTGGCCGTTAATTTGACTGATTTCAATATGTGGAACTCCGTCAACCAATGATGCTTTACGTATTGCACCGAATAGGAATTTTGTAACGTGGTCACTTGATTTAATTGGATTCACAGCAGCGATTACTTTCCCACCACCATCTGCAATTAGTACAGCATTTTGGTCTAGCATCGATACGACTTGATTCAAGTTGCCGTTTTTGAGTGCGAGGATAAATTTATGCGTTAATTCTTGGGAAGCAGTGTCGGAATGAATTACTTCTTCAGTACCAATTCCCATTTTTGATTTTGCGCGACTGAATATTTTGCGGCAATTTGCTTCGCTTTTTTCTACTAGTTCAGCAATTTCGTAATATTCGAAGCTAAGTGCTTCACGAAGGACAAAAACGACACGTTCTGTAGGTGTTAGCTTTTCAAGTAAAACGAGCATTCCGTAAGATAATTGATCTTCAAGTTCGACTGAATCCATTGAATTGTCTTCAGCATAGTAAAGGAGCTCGGGAAGCCATTCTCCGAAATATTGCTCCCGTTTCTTGCGAGCTGATTTTTGTATGTCATGACAGCGGTTTGTTACCATTTTACATAGATATGCCTTAGGTTCGCCTAGTTTGTCTGGGGAAACGTCATATAGCTTTAAAAATACATCTTGGACTACGTCTTCCGCATCTGAAACCGATCCTAATAGCTGGTATGCAAGTTTAAACAATAACTTTTTGTACTTTTCGTAAAGATCTTGCATAGTTTCACATCCATTCTATTTAAACAATTTACTATTGAAGATTTTGTAGATAGGCTCTCTTATATAACGAGATAGGGTAGAATTTTGTGACAGGGTTGATTCTTAAATTTATCTATAACATAAATAACATATCCTAAAATGATTTAATTATGACTTTTAATTGGCAAACGTACGACGAGCGGTTGGTGAATACTCGTTTACAAAAAAACTCCACAAAGAAATTTTCTTTGTGGAGTTTTTTCTATATTGAGGAATTATATATCAACGTGATTTGCCATTATATCAACGGGAATCGGCAATATATCAACGAGAAACAGCGATATATCAACGGAGTTCACAACTTTATCAATATTGTTCACGATTTGTTCGTGTTACGTCCTCTTACTTTTTCTTAAGAAGCGCAATCAGTAAAGCAATCACAGAAAGAACAGCTGCTCCGATTGACATTACTAATGAAGTATTACTTGAATTTGACTTCTCAGAATCAGCTTTCTTAGTTGTATCTTGTGTTGTTTTAGCTGGTGCTTCGTTTACAGTCGTGTCCTTCACGATTGTTGTAATTGAGTGTGGTGATTCTGATTTTTCGTCACCAGTCCATTCTACGATACTACCATCTTTATAGTATTGGTAAGCATCCCATGCGCCGTTTACTTCTGAGTCAGGGTTTTTGGCCATGAATACAAATTGTTGAAATTGTCCTGGTAAAATTCCATCGTTTTGTGCAGTCCAAGTAACTGATGTGACAACTCCATTTGCATCTTTTGCTTCAGTTAAGTTCCATCCTGGTATTGCTTGGTATGAAACAAATTCAAATTTTGAAGGAACTTTAAGTGTTACTTTTGTTGTAGGGACATCTTTTTCTGTTGGTACTTTCATTGTATAAGTTTCCCATGCACCAGGTGTTGAAGTTTTTGGCATAACGACAACATGTGCACTAGCAATACCAGTAAATAGCAAAGTCATAGCGAATGCTGTGGCAATCGTTTTAGTTGCTTTTGAAATGAATTTTTTCATTTTTTATGTCTCCTTTGAATGTAATAAATCATCTACTACCCACGATATAGTTAAAGTTTACATCTACTGAATCAAGAGAATCCGTTAAAATATGGACCTTCACATTCCAATGTCCGGCCATATTTGTATAAAATCCTTTTGACTCGAAAACACCTGATGAAGCTTGTTTAGCTTGTGTTGTGTTATTACCCATATTCATATCAGTGTTTTTAAAGGTAAGTGTAACTTGTTGAATAGATGTGATGTTTTTATGATTTTTGTCTTTAATCTTAATTGTAAAAGTGTTTTTGCCGACTATATTTGGTGTAGCATGTAGCGATATTGAATAACCTTTATTTTGCTTTACGCCAGTAAATGGACCAGGTGATTCCATTGCAGTAGGCAGATTAGTTAGTAAGGATGATAGTGCGAGTACGATCATTCCGATACTTATTTCAATCCAAACTGATTTGCCTAATTTATTTTTACTACGTCTTCCTTTAATAAAATGGATTAAGCCTAATACCAACATGACAAGGAATAAAAGTATTTTCCCACATAAAACCTTTCCATAGTTTGTATGTAATAAAGAGTAAAGGTTAGGGATATAGTTTAAACTTGCATATATACCACTTACTAAAAGTAGTGTAACTGATATAGTTGCCCATTTTGAATATCGTTGGATGGTTTTCCAATAATCTGAGTTAGTCTCTTTTTCTATTTGTACTCTAGGAAGTAAATAACATATTCCTATTAATCCTCCTAGCCAAATTGAAACAGAAAGTAAGTGGATAAAATCAAACAGAATTGGTAAAAATTCATTTTCCGTTGCTGCATGACCAATAAATGCTTTTGCAAGGAATAAGAAAGCGCCGATTACAAATGCACTTAGCCACCAATAAAATGCGTTTTTTTGTTCCTTTTTACAAGCCATATACAATGAATTAGCTAGCACCATTAATAATAGAAGTTGGATGATCCAAACACTTCCAAACTTAGTGTTGTTTATTGTTTCCATAAGTAAGTTCTTATGAAAAACGGCTTGCCATGTTCCATTCGTATAATTTTTTGTCTCAACAATCAGGCTTAAAAGGACACTAAATAATAGCCCGAAATAGGAGAGTAACAATAAACCTTTTGTCTTATTAAAGGCCATTGTGCGATTGCTTTTATCGTTTTTGTAAACAAATAAGCCAAAAAATAATAGGCCAACAAATAAAAATAAACTAATGTATTCAATCCAATAAGTTCCCATTACATCCGTATTGGATAAAGGTTGTGTAGGTTTATTAGAGATATTGGTCTTACTGCCAGCATCTCCTACACTAAATGGAATGACCCCATTAACTGAATGTCCATCACTTGATATAACCTTCCAGACAATATGATAATTGCCATCAGGTAAATTTGGTTTTAAGTTTGCTTCTAAAATTGATTGATTTTGCTTATTAACTTTCCCATCATTTAAATCAACTCGTTTACCTAATTCATCTAAAACTTGTAAAGAATGAAATGCAGACTGTACTTGTTCATCAAATCGTATTTGAATATGTTGTGGAGATTTAGTAAAAGTCTCATTCTCGTAAGGTGTAGATTTTACGATATAGGCATGTGCTGAAGCAATGGATGGAAAATAAAGAGCAGCAATCAATAAAATTAAGAAAGAAAACCCTATTTTGCGAGATTTTATTATTTTGAGTCACCTCTATATCTACTTTTTGGTATGAGCTAGATGATCAACAACTTCTAAATTCTAAATTAAAATTGTGATAGAAGTGTGATAATCTATAAATATTTATTAAATTTAATTGGAATATTTTAATTCATACTACAAAAGTCCTCAGATAGTAAAATTATTTAACTGCATTTATTCCTTTATGCATGCTTATTTTAAATTACATGAAACAAAAAAAATCCGCAAGAAATCTAATTATCTTGCGGATTTTCACTATGACGAAGCCCTTGGACTTACATTTATTTTACAAGTAACTTACCAACTGAATTAGATGGTTCTAATGAAATTTGGTATTCCCCTTTTAAAGGATTATTTAATAAGAGGATATTTTTACCGGTTTTCAATGGAATATTAATACCCAGGTCTGCAGAAGTCAATTTTGGGTTTTCTGCGCTTCCTTTTTCTACATCAACAATAATTTTAGTCATTGTCTCAGGTTTAAAGATTGTATTCTTCGGACTAAAACCTGAAGCAGTTACGTGAATTGTTGCGTATTGAAGGTCATTTTGGTCATCTTGTTTCGCAGTCTGCTTCTGGGGTTGCCCAATTACACCAACTTTTACTTTATCGATATTTACTGTAAAAATGATTGCCCATATAAGAAGGGCTGAAATTAATAGTACTGTACTGTTTGATGAGCCAATCAGTATTCTCTTGTTTTTTCCTTCTATTATACGCTTCTTTTTTTGCGGTGAATTTGAAACTAGTTTTCGATCAACGAAAAATAATGATAAATAAATAAAAATGATAAACAGAACGTCCACAATAACGATCATTATACTTGATGTGAATGTCATATATCCGATCGTTGTCCCCACAAATGCTCCGAGTAGAGACGCTAACATGTCAGTAATTCCTTTATTAAATAGTTTCTTAGTTATACCTAAAATTAAAACTGCTAATAAGACGTCCAAAATGAAAGAGATTAGCAAATTGTAATTTATAGTTAAGATGAATAAGAAACTGATAGTAGCTGATGATACACCAACCATTAAAGAAATCATTGAATAGATCGTACTAGAAAATCGCTCTTTATTTCGATAAATGTGATTTAAACTATAATAAGTAAGAAGGAGTACTAAGAAAAGACTTCCATACTTTAATCCCATGATAACACCTCTAAAATAAGTTTTTTAACTATAGCTTTGATCCAAAGTTCCAGTCAGGATATACGTATTGAACACTTGGAGATTTAGCTGGCTCTGATTTTTCAACGTTTATTTTTATAACTGTTTGCCCATTAAAATTAGTGTTACCGATCGTACCAGTAATTGTTACCCATGAATTATTGACAAATTGCTGTGCATCAGTTGATTCTGCAATAATACCGAATGGTGAAATATCAGCGATACAGTGAGTCATTCCCATTCTTGCAATAATAAATTGATTTCCTGCTAATTTAGGATCTCGATAGATAAACCCCTTAATTTTAATTTGTTTATTTTGGAAATTGTCGACAAACGTATTCATTGATTGAAGTTTTTCGATAAACCATTTGTCTTTCATCTCGATGATATTCTGCTTGTATAATCGCATTCCAAGCTTTGCGTAATCTTGATCATATACATTTGTTTTGAACAGTTTCTTAAGCGCAGGGGCCTCATTTCCTTTTACTTCTACAGCATGTCCACTAGTTGAAGATTGAACAGCCAATCCTTTAAAATTCATTTCCTTATTACTAGCAAGAGAACTTGAGCTCGCATGGTTTGGTAACAGATACCCAAGAAACAGAGGTAATAAAAATAGACTATAAATCAAAATATCTTTCAAGATTGATTTTTTAAATAAATGATGGTGCTCATGGCCAAAAACTTGATCGTGACTATGATCATGACCACAATCACAAATAATAACATGTCTTTTTAATGAGAGAACGGCTATATATATTTGAGAAATTACGACAATAAACAGAATACCGGTTGCAATTTTTATATAGATTACAAGCTCAGGCACGATAAATTGAAGTATTTCGTCAGTAAGCGTTAATTGAAAAATATAGATAGCAAGTCCTAAGAGAATAGCAGCTTTAATAAAATGATGAATCGACGTGGAACTAATTTTATGCTTCAAAGTAAATCACTGCCTTTATAAATTAATAGATTGCAAGACTAACGTTCCAATTAATACAAAAATGAAAACCAATGTACAAAGAAGTAGAACAAATCGAGATTTAAACACTGCAAGCATCATCAGGATCCCTTTAATATTAATCATTGGCCCAAAAACCATGAAACCTATTAGTGAGCTCTTTGTAAAAATTGTTTGTAGAGATTGAGCAACAAAAGCATCTGATGTTGAACAAAGGGATAGAATAAAACCAAGACCCATCATAAGGATGTTTGCTGCAGGACCACTGTTTCCTAATTCAATTAAACTATTTTGAGAAACGATAATTTGAAGTAGGGCAACGATGATCGAACCAAATACTAAGTATTTACCCATATCAAAAAATTCACTTACTGCATGGCCCATAACCTCAATGAATTTGTTTTTAACTGGAAGAGATGCTGGATCGTGCTGATGATCATGATGGTGATGATTTTCTTTAGTTTGGTCAACTTGATCTCTTAATTGATTTGACTTAACAAATTGAAAAACGATCAGTCCGACGATTAGTGCAACAATGAATGCAAGTCCCATACGATAATATGCAACAACTGGCTGATTTCGAAAAGCAGTTAAAGTTGATAGAAATACAATTGGATTTAAAATTGGACCAACTAATATAAAAGTAACGGCAACATAAAGTGGCATTCCTTTTTTTATTAGTTTACGAATAGCAGGTACCATTCCACATTCACAAATCGGAAAAATGATTCCTAAAACACTAGCCGCAATGATACCTAAAAAAGGATTTTTCGGTATAAATCTTTGAACCATTTGATCCGTAACGAAAACCTGAAGGATTGCTGAAACGAATACACCGATTAAAACAAAAGGTAAAGCCTCGATAATAATACTAATAAAGACCATTTTAAAGACTTGTAGTTTTGCAGTTGAAAAAACAGAGCTCAAGCCTGAAGTAGAAGATAGATATAAAAGAAACACAATGATTAAACTAATAATGATTAGAAAATGTCGATTAGAGCTGGCAGGTTTTCGTTTTTCAATAGCAATGCTTCGCAAAGGATTCACTCTTTCCATTTAAGATATGATGCGTTCAAATAACCAAATTCCACCTAATATAAAAGCAAAGCTAGAGGTAGATATAATTGCCTTTCCTGAATACTTCGAGCGATGTAATTGTGTTAATAATGGTAATAATAAAAGAACAATTGAAAGCTGGATTACTTCAATTCCAAGGTTGAAGCTAACCAAATCTGCTGCTAATTCGCTTTTTGATAGATGCATCGCGGTTAATAAATCTGCAAAGCCCATTCCATGAATTAATCCAAAAATAAATGTTAATACCCAGCGATGATTGATGTTTTTACGGAATATATTTTCAATTGCTACATAACAAATACTCAGTGCAATTGCAGGTTCGACAATATAAGAAGGTATCGAAATAATTCCTAAGACGGTTAATGTTAATGTCAAACTATGTGCGACTGTAAAAGCAGTAATTACTTTTGCAAACTGCTTAAAGCTTTGTCTTGCGATTAGTAACGAAAGTAAAAATAGTAAATGATCATAACCCGTAAGAATATGATTCATACCGAGTTTTAAAAATGTCACCCATCCTTTAGAAGATGGACTTGTAGTAGAGTCCGGATTAGATTGTTTTGTTATGACAGGCTGTTGTTTTGTAGGTTGAATTGTATTGGTATCATTGCTTAGTCCCTCATATGCACTGTCACTTAGGATCATAGACCACACACGGCCTTCATCAGAAAGAGCGGCAGTACTACTTTCCTTCCCGTAGTTCACTTTCAATAAATCAACATAAGTGGTACTCGTGTTTGAATCATCTTTGTACAAACTATCAGATAGCATAATAGATTGAGAGGGTTGGATTGACGGGTAATCAACATTAACGATCAGTTGAGTAGCATCGCCTTTTCGATTAAGCTCCAGCTTATTTATTTTTGTCCAATTTTGTTTTTCTCCGTTAATTTTTAAAGTGATGTTGTTTTGGATAGTAGATTCAATTTTTTTCTTAATTGCCTCAAATTCATTTTGGTCTAACATTCCGTTCTTATTAACATCACCACCAGTTAATTCCATGACGGAAACTTCATCTAAAGCAAAGTTCATTGTAGTTTTTGATTTTAAAAGATTTAATGTCGTGTAGCTTGCGCTTAATGAGTGAGCTTCAACTGTTACAAATGATGTGCTAAAAAAAATAAGAATGCATAAAAATAGGGGAAAAGAACGACGTAATTTATTTGTTTTTAAGAAAAAAATACTATTTTTCATTTGTCTCCTCCGGGAAATAAAATAGAAAGATATTGTTATCGTACATAGTAAACATTACAGAATTGTTATATAATTGTAAAGAGTTTGTAATTTTTAGCAAATTTTGTAGAAATTGCTCGTTTAAACATAATATAGTTAATGGGCGATCACTATATTTGGTGAAGGGAGGGACGAAACTGAACCATTATTTCCCAATAGTAAAATAGTCTTGTGTTTTTGGAGAAAGATTTTAGTTGTTTTGAAATAATAATTAAAGTGGGGAAATTTTCATGCACAAAATAATGCAAAGATACAAAAGGTATTTGGGTCTTTTGACTACGATACTGTTGCTATTATCAACAGTTAGTCCACAAATGGCTAAAGCAGCCGCCGCAACTACTTTAGCGAAATGGGATTTTAGTAACGGACAAGTAACTACACCGTCCGCTGGAATTCCTGAAAATATGACTAGTAATATAACAACAACTGGTTCCAAAGTTACTGGATATAATGCCGGCCCATCTGGAATTCCAGTTATTAACGCAAATACATGGTCAAATAATAGTTCATATTGGGAAGTTTCGTTAACAACGAAAAACTATGAAAATATAACTCTTTCATCTAAACAATATAGTTCTGCAACAGGTCCGAAAGATTTTAAACTTCAATATAGTTTAGATGAAAATACATGGGTTGACGTACCCGATGGTTCTATTTCAAATGGAAGTGCTACATGGTCAAGTGGGGGACAATTAATCAATGTAGCGTTGCCAAGTGAAGTAAGCGACAAGAGCTCAGTTTACTTAAGATGGATTGTAAATTCAGCATTAGCTGCCAAAAATGATGGGTCTAATTTTAGTACTACGACAGGTACAAGTCGTATTGCTGACATCGTTATTAACGGTGAGTCGATTGGATCTCCAACATTAGAAAAAACAGCTACTCCTGACGCAACAAAAATAAATTATTCTACAAATTCAACAGTAACTGGAAATGCGGGAGCAGTCGCAAATAATTCCGTTGTAAAGGTTTATTATGATGACAATAAATTAGCTGGTACGACGACGGCTGCTGCGGATGGATCATTTACTACTACAATTACCAATTCACAATCAAAATCGGTTGTATATGTTACTGCACAAGAAAATGGGAAAGCTGAAAGTGATAAAGCTTCAGTAAATTTCTCAGGTACTATTGTTCAGAAAACAGCTGCTCCGATCGCTACAAAAATTTCTTTTGATTCGTATACAAATGTATCAGGTTCTGCCGGAGCAGTTGCAAGTAATGCAGTTGTAAATGTCTATTTTGATGACAGTACTATTGTAGCTACTACAACAGCGGCAGCAGATGGTTCATTTAACGTAACATTTGCAAATCCTCAAATGAAATCAGTCATTAATCTAGTTGCTCAAGAAGCAGAGAAGAGTCCTAGTGAAAAGACTGCCGTAAATTATACTGGTCCAACTGAAAACCCAAAAGTTATTTCACCAGGTGACGTAGCATTTAGCCAAATCTATGTAAATGGTGGTAATGGGGGAGCATTCTACAAAACAAAGTTTTTTGAACTCTATAATAATACAGATAAAGATATTAATTTAACGGGCTGGTCAATTGCTTATACTTCAGCATCAACAATGAACTTTGGAGCTGGGCAAGCATTATCAGGCGTTATTAAAGCATATGGTTACTTCTTAATAGCAGGTAGTACGGGTACGACAGGACAAGCACTTCCAGTTACTCCAGATATTACAACTACGTTAAACCCAAGTGGTTCAACAGGTGGCGCATTAGTACTTGCAAAGAAAACGACTGCTGTTACTGGTGTTGATGATCCAGATGCAGTTGATTTATTAGCATTTACGAATGGTACAGCAGTATACAAAAACCCTTTATATTGGGGAAGTCCAATTTCAGACTCTACAATTGGTGGAGGTACGATTCAACGTAAAACAAATATTGGTACAGACCCACGTTCAGCATACGGAATTGGAAACGGCTGGTTTACAAAAGACCCTTCAAAAGATTTTGTCTTAAATAAACCAACAAGTGCGAACTATTCCGATGAAATGGCTGTCCATAACTCAAAATTTATGCTTTCTCCAGATGATTCTAAAATAGCTTATACAAAAGCGAATGGGTCATCATCTGTAACAGGACAAGCTGGCTCAGTACCTGCTTCATCGACTGTAAAAGCTTATTTTGAGAATGAAGGTAAATTAACAAGTGCCGGGCAAGTAACAGCAGAAGCTGACGGTTCATTTACTTTAAGTTTGACAGATTCAAGTGATCATTCAGTAATCTATTTAACAGAAACTGATTCTTCACAACCTACTCCAAAAGAAAGTTATTACTCTAGAGTAGATGTGGCTGGTAATTCAAAATCAGTTACTTCAATTAGTGATTTAAGAAAAAATGATGACAAAGGATTTCCAATCAATAATGGCTATTCCACTACAATTGAAGGAGTAGCAACAACAGATAATCAGCCTAATGGTGATGTGAATACAAATTTCTTTATTCAAGATTCGACTGGTGCAATCAATGTTATTAATCACATGAATCCTTCAACTACGATTCAAGCTGGAAATAAATATAGCATCGATGGACGAGTTGTATTTACAGCGGGGATGACGGAATTTATTCCAACAGCTATTCGTTTCGTTGGAAATGATCAAACACCGGCAGCTAAAAGTATCACAATCGGTGAGCTAAATGAGGCAACTGAAAGTAAATTAGTGTCATTTACTGGAAAGGTCACAAATATTCCAACAGAAGGTCCAAATTACGATATTACAGTAAGCGACGAATCAGGCGATAATTTAGCAATCGTACGTATTCAAGGATCTTTAGATAATATCGAACAAGGTCAATCTTATACTTTTACAGGTATAGTTAACCAATATAAAAAAGCTGCACCTTTTACTAGTGGATATCTACTTATTCCAAGAAACGCAAGTGATGTAAAAGGGCAATTAGTGTTAACTCATACTCCGATTACAAAAGCTTATACAGGAATGGACGCTGCTTTTAATGCGATTGCAAAGAACGCAGATTCAGTTACGCTTTATTATAAAGGAGAAAATGAGGCTACTTATCATTCAGTAAATATGGACACTGCAGACCATATTAATTACAATGGAAAAATTTTAGAAGCAGATGTTCCAAAGTTAAAATTCTACTATTATATCGAAGCGGAAAATGCTGAAGGTAAACAAGCAGTAGGAAGTTCTTCAAAACCTTTAGAAGTAAATGTAGTAGATGACCAAGATGGTCCTAAATTCTATAATGAGTTACCTGCAAATGGTGATAAAACTGATTCTAGACATCCTGAAATCGTTGTAAAAATGGATGACCCAAGTGGAATTAATCTTTCATCAGCAACTATTTCAATCGATGGCCAAGATAAAACGTCAATCGCAACGATTAATGATACAGAAATTAAGTTAAATCTTACAACTGCTAATGAATTAGCTGAAGGTGAGCATACAATATTAGTGTCTGCAAAGGATAAATTAAATAATCCTTCTACCTTTACATGGAAATTCACAGTTACAGAAAGATTTACTGGTGGAAACCATTATCGTGGAACGACGCACAATCATACGAATATTTCACATGACGCTGCAGGAAGTCCTGAAGAAGCGTTAAAAGCAGCTGAAAAGTATCATTATGATTTCTTTGCTTTCTCAGATCACTCTCACGATATCGATGCAGACCTTGTTAATAAAGACACTGTCGATCGTAAAGGCTTTAAAGAGAGAACAGGCGGAGCAAACTGGCAGTTAACAAAGGATTTAGCAAAACAATATACGAAAGATGGTAAATTCGTTGTTTTCCCTGCGTTTGAAATGACATCAACTACTTGGGGTCACTCAAATGTATTCGGAACAGAGAACTTTATTGATCGCGTAGTAGATGGTGGAGCTTATCAAAATTTACAAAAGTATTATGGATGGGTATTAACGTACGACAATATTATAGCGCAATTCAACCATCCAAAAATGTCTGCAAATGCATTCGATAACTTCATCCCTTATAACAAAAATTTAGACAAGCTATTCACAATGCTTGAAGTAGGGAACGGATCAGGAAAGTACTCTTATGCGAACGCTGAAGATAGCTACTATAGTGCACTTGATATCGGCTGGCATGTTGCACCAACTTATGGTGAAGATAACCATGATGCTACATGGGGTCAAACGAAAAAGCGTACTGTAATCGTAGCAAAAGATTTAAGCCAAGATGCTTTACTTGATGCAATGAAAAACAGACGTGTTTATATGACAGAGGATCCAAACTTTTCATTGGATGTATCTGCAAGTGGTTTTTATATGGGATCAACAGTGGATACTGATACTTTAGATTTTAATATATCAGGTAAAGATCCAGTTTTAGAACAAGCAAGTGATTCTGATTATAGCTATATTAAAACTGCTTCTAACGATGCAATCGCTAAAGTAGAATTAATTACAAATCATGGAACAGTGGTAGATAAGTATGTTCCGACAAACGATTCAACTTCATTTAATTGGAAGCCAAGCTTTACTGTAGTTGGTGGACAACAATGGTTCGTTGTTAAAGTAACACAAAAAGATGGAGACCAAGTTTATTCAGCACCTATTTGGTCACAACAAAAAGACTTAGCAGTAAAAGTTAGTGATGTGACGACGAAAGATGGAGCGATTATTGGTGGACTTTCAGCTGATTTAACAGCGGGAATTAGTAATCAAGGAACTTTAGATGTTAAGCAAGTAACTGCTCATTTCTATTATGACAGTATTGATGCTAATCACTTTATTGCAGATGCTTCTATTGATTCACTTCCATCTAATACATCAGCAAGTGCTAGTGTTACATGGACGAACCCAGTTCCAGGTACACATAAAATTATTGTTGTATTAACGGCAGCTGACGGACATGACCTCGGTAATAATAAATACGAGCAATCATTTACGATTAAGGCTCCTTTAAACAAAGTTGTCATGATTGATGGATCTCATAATAATGAGAATTCGAAACAAGATACTGGCACATATAAAGACAATTTTAAATTATTCACAACTTTAATGAAGCAACAAGGCTATACTGTAGCAGAAAATGCATCGCCGCTTACAGAACAAGTATTGAAAAATGTTAGTGTGTTGGTCATTACACATCCAGCTTCAGCTTATTCTGCAAGTGAAATTTCTGATATTAATAATTTCGTGAAAAATGGTGGATCTTTATTACTAACAGAAAAGAGTAATTTTGGTGCAACAAATCAAAATGTAAATAGTATTTTATCTGGTGTAGGATCGAGTATTCTAGTAAACAATGATGGAGTTTTTGATGAAACAACTGACGGAAACTTCTGGGGTACACCACTGACAGCTAATTATGCTGTAAGATTACACCCAACACCGAACAAAAAAACGACGTTAACAGACTTCGTGCCAACTATTGAATTCTATAGTGGATCAAGTCTTGCTAAAAATGACGGTTCTGGAAATAAAGTCGCATTGACTGACAGTGATACTGTCACAGTTTTAGCTAAAGGAAATGAGTCTACATTCCAAGATACAACTACGATCAAACCGGATACTGTAAAATATAATGTTCAAACTTCTAATGGGAAAAATGGACCTCCACTAGATCAAGTTACTGGTGGTTCTAGCATTCCGATTATTGCTTCTGAACAAGTAGGAAATGGTAGAGTGTTTGTTTCAGGTATGAATATCTTTAATGATAAACAAATGGATCAAACATATAATCCAAAAGGAAATGACCCATTTGCTGTAAATGTTGTAAATTGGTTGTCTCAGATTAATCCAGAAGTAAAATCAATGGGTGATGCTCGTAAGCTTACGGAAGGTACGAATGTCGTTGTTGAAGGAACTGTTACAGCTACTTCATTCTTTGATGCAGCTTATATTCAAGACAGTACTGGTGGAATTATGGCCTTTAACGATGTACCAGCAGGTAGTTTAGAAGTAGGAGACAAAGTACGCGTATACGGTCATATAAAAATCTTTGAAAACAACTTCGAGTTAGAGTTTGGTAGTTTTGCAGAAAGTATTGTAAAGCTTGGCAAAGGAACGCCAATTGAGGCGAAGGTTGTTAGTACTAAAGATTCAAATATTGATGAAAATCAAGGTCAATTAGTTAAAGTAATAGGTAAAGTAGTTTCTAAGTATGACGATAATTCCTATGTGATTGATGATGGTTCAGGACCAACATTAGTTTTCACAGATGGATATGTTGTGAATCAAAGCGGTCCAGTACCAAACTTGAATATTGGAGATACTTTAGAGGCAACGGGACTAGCAGGTAAATTCTCAGAAGGAAACCGTATACGAGTTAGAGATACGAAAGAATTAGTGGGTACTCATACTGCAAAACCGAAAGCTCCAGTAGTAAATGCTCTATCTGATCAAGATGAAAAAATTACTGGAACGACTGAAGCAGGAACAAAAGTAATTGCAAAAGTAAATGATAAAGAAATCGCAAATGCAATAGCGGACAACTCTGACAACTTTGAAATGAAGATTACAAAGCAAGTAGCTGGTACGAAAATCGTAGTAACAGCGGTTGACTCAGCAAATAATGAAAGTGACGGAGTAGAAGTAATTGTTAGTGATAAGACAGCACCGAACGCGCCTGTTGTAAATGAAGTACAAGATAATAGTACAACTGTAACAGGTAAAGCAGAGGTGGGATCAACAATTACAGTTTCAAAAGGAAGTGTAATTCTAGGTCAAGCAGTAACAAATCAAGAGGGTAACTTTAGCGTTTTATTATCTTCAAAACAAACTGCAGGAACAAAATTATCAGTTGTTTCAACAGACAATGCAGGTAATGAAAGTTCTGCAACTGAAGTCATTGTAGTTGATAAGACAGCTCCTATAAAACCAGTAGTAAATGGTATATCTGATAAAGATGAGAAAATTACTGGAACGACTGAAGCAGGGGCAAAAGTGATTGCAAAAGTGAATGGTAAAGAAATCGCAAATGCAATAGCGGACAACTCTGGCAACTTTGAAATGAAGATTTCGAGACAAGTAGTTGGCACGAAAGTTGTGGTAACGGCAGTCGACTCAGCAAATAATGTAAGTGATGGAGTAGAAGTTATTGTAAGTGATAAAACAGCTCCAAACGCGCCTGTTGTGAATCAAGTACAAGATAATAGTACGGCTGTAACAGGTAAAGCAGAGCCAGGAACGACAATTTCAGTTTCAAAGGGAAGTGTGGTTTTAGGACAATCGGTAACGAAACAAGATGGTAGCTTTAGTGTTTCATTATCATCAAAACAACCTGCAGGAACAAAATTATCAGTTGTTTCAACAGATAACGCAGGTAATAAGAGTCCGGTAACTGAAGTCATTGTAGTGGATAAAACAGCTCCAATGAAACCAGTTGTTAATTTAGTAAAAGATACTGATACTCATGTAACTGGTACCGCAGAAGTAGGTTCAACAATATTTGTTTCTGTTGGAAATAAAGTTCTAGGTTCAGTAAAAACCAATTCTAAAGGAAGCTTTGATGTTTTAATTACAAAACAAAAAGCCGGAACAGTATTAACGGTTGTTTCCGTTGACTCAGCAGGAAATAAAAGTTCACAAGTTCAAGTAACAGTTGCAGATAAAACACCACCAGTGAAACCAGTTGTGAATGCAGTAAAAGATTCCGATACGAAAGTTTCAGGAAAAGGTGAAGCTGGTTCAACAATTAAGGTTTCTGTAGCAAAAACACTTGTAGGACAAGGTACTGCAGACAAAGCTGGAATATTCAGCATTACTTTAAAATCAAAGCTAAAAGCAGGTACAGTATTATCGGTTGTGTCTATTGATAAAGCAGGAAATAGTAGTTCAATAGTTCAAGTGAAAGTAATCGATAAAACACCTCCAAAGGCACCAAGTGTAAATTCGGTAACAGATAAAACGAAATCTATTACAGGAACGGCTGAAGCAGGATCTAAGGTAATTGTTAAGAGTGGTTCGACTAAATTAGGAGAAGCAACTGCTAATAGTAGTGGTAAATTTACGATTACAATTAAATCTTACTTAAAGGTTGGTACGACTTTAACAATAACAGCTACAGATAAGAGTGGGAACACAAGCCCAGTAACAAAGGTTAAAGTAAAAAAACCTGTATCAAACTCATTTAGTCAAAGTGTTGTAAAGTGGATAGCAAGTATACATTTTTGATTTTAGAGTAAAAAAAGTATTAGCGTAATGAAATGCACCTCGAAAGTTAGTCAACCACTAACGTTTAGAGGTGCATTTTTTTACTAAATTTAAGTAGATACTTTTTATGAATTAATACATTAGTAAAATCTGGGGGATGTTATATATCATTATGAATTCGCTAAAATAAAATATATAATATTACTAATATGTTCATAGTTTTTCAAAATCTTATATGATATTATGAAACTATAAATCACGGAAACGTGATTAATACATAATAAGGAGTGTTAATAGCATATGGCAATTTCTTTACAAAAAGGTCAAAAAGTCGACCTTACAAAAGGAAGAGCGGGACTTTCTTCTTTAACTGTAGGTCTAGGATGGGATCCAGTGAAAAAAAGTGGTGGTTTCTTCGGATTTGGTAAACAAGAAAACATTGACTGTGACGCTTCCGTTTTAATGTTAGATGAAAATGACAAGTTAAGAAGTGCAAGTGATGTAATCTATTTTGGTAACAAAAAAAGCTCATGCGGTAGCGTAGTACATTCTGGAGATAACCTAACAGGTGATGGAAACGGTGACGATGAGCAAGTCTTTGTTAATTTGAATAAGGTTCCTTCTTATGTCCATAAACTTGTATTTGTTGTAAACATCTATGCTTGCGTTCAACGTAAGCAAGATTTCGGAATGATTAAAAATGCATTTATCCGTGTAGTAGACAAAGCTTCAAACTCTGAGTTAGTAAACTATAACATCACTGATAGTTATTCAGGTTTAACTGCATTATTCACTGGTGAGATTTATCGTCATAATGGCGAATGGAAATTCTCAGCAGTTGGAGAAGGAACAAAAGATATAGCGCTTGAAAAAATCGTTCAACGTTTTCAATAAATAAAGTAATAAATAATATGAAGAAAAAAGGAGTGCAATTAAAATGACATTAAACTTATTAAAAGGACAAAAAGTAGATTTAACAAAAACAAATCCTGGTTTAACAAATATTGTTGTTGGTTTAGGTTGGGACACTAATAAGTACAATGGTGGAAATGACTTTGATTTAGACTCATCAGTATTTTTATTAAATGGCGCTAGTAAATGTGCTTCTGAACAAGATTTTGTTTTCTATAATAACACTGTAGGTGGAAATGGATCAGTTGAACACCATGGTGATAACAGAACTGGTGCTGGCGATGGAGACGACGAGCAAGTAACAGTAAATCTTACAAACGTTCCTGCTTCAGTTGAAAGGATTGCATTTGCGATTACGATTCATGACGCAGAAGCACGTAACCAAAATTTTGGACAAGTAAGTAACTCGTATGTTCGTATTTTAAACGAATCAAACGGTGAAGAGTTAGTTCGCTATGATTTAGGTGAAGATTTCTCAATTGAAACTTCAGTAGTTGTTGGTGAGTTATATCGTCATAATGGCGAATGGAAATTCAATGCAATTGGTAGTGGATACCAAGGTGGTTTAGTTTCATTAGTTAGAGATTACGGCTTAGACGCTTAAGGCTCCATCAGCATAGAAAGTAATAGTTAAAAGGGGAACGTTCAAATTCCCCTTTTCTTTATCGTTTAGTACATCTTTAGAAAATGAAGCTGCCATTAGAGGAGAGGAGTAGTCTAAAAATAGGTCAATTTTTGGATGAAACTTTGGCAAACAACGTCTATCTAAACAAGAACGAATTTCTAACGATGTCCTAGATTGTAAATAGTTAACTAAAAGAAATAGAAATAATTCCCTTAAATGGATTTATAATGCAATGAAATAACGGTTGTAATCACTTAAAAAGTAAATATAGGAATCTCTTGTTCCTATTATGTAATGTTCTCATACAGTATCACCCTTTGGTTCATGAGTTACATTTACCTCATAAGTATTATATTTGGATAATATGTAGATGTTAGGGGTGGGATTTTGAGTAAACAAAGAAATACGATAAATTTAAACGATCCAAGCTTACTTAGTTCGCGTCAGGCTTGTCAAGAATGGGGAATCAATGACTCAACATTAAGGAAAAGAATAACTGATTTTCCAGACGGTACGATACGTAAATTTGGTTCATCTTGGGTAGTAACTCGTGAAGGCATGTCAGTAGTTTTCGGGCAACCTAAAGCGAAATAATTACATCGGAAAGGAGTATTTAAATATGTCTGCGATTAACCCAAAAAAGATGGATATTAATCAGCATGATTGGTTGAGTAGTTTAAAACAACCATCTACATTAAGACGTTCTTACGAAGAGGAAAGCGAATCAATCAGTTTCAATCAAGTTGCTTGGCGAATTTTAGGGACAACCATTGACGAAGATGAGTATTTTGAAAATCTATACGAACTAGTACACGATGATTCACTAAATGCGTTTCTATTAAGTGAAGGCTTGGACAAGACAATTTCGAATGATCTGTTTCAAGCAGTACAAAGAATATTAACAATAAATACTGCTGAAAACGGGTTGTCAGTAAACAGACTTATTGCATTCCTTGATGGTGAGAGATTAATTCCTAAACATGAGAATCAGCATATACATAGATATATTCGCGAGCAAATTAAAACTGTATTTACTACGTTTAAAGATTCGCATAAAAATGGATTCCTAGATAGTAATTTTAGGAGAGTAATAGTTGATCTAGTGAAATGGTTACATAATCATGTGAATAAATGGATTGAGGATTTTCCTAAGAATTCACCCCTTATATTATGGTATGGCGACACGTCATTAAGTGAATGTTATTTCCTTTACTTACTAATATTATTAGGCTTTGATATTGCTATATTTCATCCTGAAGGGAAAGATTTATTAGCTAATTTGGTAGACCAAGAGAAAAATGAAATAACAATATTACCTTCATCGAGTGCGTTAATACCATTTCCAATTGAAAAACCAGTTAGAAAGAGTACGGTTGCTCATAGAGCATCTATGGAAATTGAGAAATTATTGCATACCGATGATTCATTATTATATAAACCATGGCAATTTAGAAATTATGCTCCAAGATCAATTACATTAAAGACTACCTATGACGAATTATTCATTTTACATAAGGAAAGAGCAATGTTACGCCCAAACTTCCAAGTAAAAGCTAATTTTGTTGAAATACCGGTTTTCTTTATTAAAATTTTAGGTGTAACGAAAAATCGCCGTGAGTATTGGGAAAAGATTAATCAATTAACTGAAGCAAATTTAACACTTAAAATAGATAAATTTCCTTTTAGTCAATTAGTTAAAGGGAACCAACAATATCATTATCAAAATGCTTTAGGTCCTGATGGCTTTCTTGACCCTAATAGTATGATGGCTAGTAATTGGTGGAGATATAAAGAACTTCCAAGTGGATTACAGTTTGGCCTTGCTTCTGCAATTTCTAGATATGTTGAACGCGCAAATATTAAAGTGTTACCGAACGAAACAAAAGAACAAACACAACTATTTTTATTTAGTCAATCAATGAATATACCAAACGAAGTGTTAAGATTACTACAACAATTTGATTACACTCAGCAAATACCGAAATTAATTATTTATAATACTGAAAAAGATGGCGAGCTAAGTAGAACTGATGCAGCATTACTTCTATTATTAAATGAGTTTGGAATCGATCTAGTATTACTTAATCCTACAGGTCAGAATGATATTGAATTATTCGTAGACGATAAGTCATTTGACTCTCATTGGCTTGATGAGGTTACTTTTGATAGTGAGTTTCAAGCATTACGTGCACCAGGACAGTCAATAATTAAAACGCTATTTAAAAAAATAGTTAAATAAAGGGGAGCTTAAAATGTCTGTAAATACACTTACTAGTTTAGAAAATCAAGATGAAATCATAAAAGCTAATCCAAATGAAATGAAATTAAAATTAAGAAACGAACCGGAAGTACATCGTTTAGTTAATTCAATCGATTACAAAAATCAAATTGCTTTATTAGAGTATGGAAAAGAACCAGCGAATGAAATTTCAAGTTTCTCAGGCAAAATATTAAATACGATTAAGGCTTCAAGTATGGAAGAATCTAGCGTTCTATTAAAGCAATTGGGTAAAATAATGGACCGCTTTGATGCGAAGGATTTTGCAGAGGAAAAAGGATTTCTTTCTAAAATTTTTAATCGCGGACAAAAGTTAATTGATAAGTTATTTGATAAGTATCAATCAATGGGGACTGAAATTGATAAGGTTTATATCGAAATTACAAAGTATGAACATGAAATGAAGTCATCTACAAATACATTAGAACAACTTTACGAGCAAAATGTCATGTATTATTTAGATTTAGAAAAATATATTGTAGCTGCAGAAATGAAAGCAGAAGAGCTAAAAACTCAGCTTCCTGCATTAACAGAAAGAGCTGGAACTGGTAATCAACTTGCTATGATGGAATTAGACACTTTAAAAAATGCGATTGAGCTAATTGAACAACGTACTTATGATTTAGAAATGGCGAAACAAGTGGCATACCAATCAGCACCGCAAATTCGTATGTTACAACGTGGTAATACAAAATTGATAGGTAAAATTAACTCAGCATTTGTAACAACAATTCCAATCTTTAAAACGGCATTAATTAATGCGATCTCGGCAAAGAGACAAAATTTAGTAGCTCAATCGATGGATGAGTTAGATAAGAGAACTAATGAATTATTATTACGCAATGCGAATACAATTTCACAGCAAAGTGTTGATATTGCTAGATTATCAGGTGCGCCTAGCATTAAAATCGAGACGATGGAAGAGACTTGGAATATCATTATGAAGGGTATGCAAGAAACGAAAGCGATTGAAGAAGAAAATAAAGTTCAACGCGAACAAGGTAAATTACGCTTAGAGCAGCTTCAGGAAAACTTCATTAAACTTAAGCAAGGAAACTAGGTTTTATAGCATCTAATTAATAGAAGTCAGTAGATAAACAGCTACTGACTTTTATTTATATTAAATAAGTAACTGTGCGGGTATTAACCAACTTTGTAAGTTAAAGAGTATTTGTTGCTTCCTGGCTAGTCTTTTTAGTTAATTTTTAATACTTTTATTTTGAAAAAATGTTATTATAATATAATGAGATGAAATGAAATGTTATTTCCTAATTACATATGTTACTAAAAAAGTTGATTAGATTCGATTCATTTATTAAATTGCTTGATTGATAATTAAACAATTCTGAAAGTTCAGTATCAACTGTGAAATGTATTGACATTGATTCTCGGTCCAGTATAATAAATAATTGAAAATGATTATCAACATCAACATATAATTAAGGAGAGACAGAAATGATTAGCAATATGAAAATGCCTAAAATACTTGGGATTGTAATGTCTTTATTATTAATAATTGGTCTAGTTGGCTGTTCGTCAGATTCAAGTAAAAAGTCTGATAAAAAGTCTTCAAATGAATCCGCTGTCACAATTGATACTAAATTTGGTAAAGTGGAAATCAAAGGACATCCTAAGCGCGTAGTAGCTCTAGGTTGGGGAGATGCAGAGACTGCATTAAGTCTTGGAGTTGAACCGATTGGTGCAAGTGACTGGCTTGCTTTTGGTGGAGACGGTGTTGGACCATGGTTAAAAGGTACATATAAAAAGTCACCAACTATTCTTGGTACAATGGAACTTGATTACGAGAAAATTGCTTCACTTAAACCAGATTTAATTCTTGATGTAAAATCTTCAGGTGATGAAGAACGATATAAACGACTTTCAGAAATTGCTCCAACGGTTGGAGTTCCTAAAGATGGAGATAATTATTTAACTTCTACTAAAGAACAAGTACAAATGATTGCTCAAGCTCTTGGTAAAGTTAGTAAAGGAGAACAACTTCTTAAGGATGTAGACGTAGCATTTGATAAAGCTGCTAAAGCAAATCCTGAATTTGCAGGTAAAACGATTGCAGTTGGTGCTTACGATTCTTCAGGTTTCGGTGCATACGTAAAAGGAGATTCTCGTGTTGATTTTGTAACGCGACTTGGTTTCAAAAATAAAGAAGAGATCGAAAAATTAGCAAAAGGTAATTTCTTTATTAAAGTTGCTGATGAAAAGTTAGATCTTTTAAACGCTGATCTTACTCTTGTATTACCTATTTTTGTTGATCCAAAAGAGATTACTAACAATAAACTTTATCAGAAGATTCCTTCTGTAGCTGATGGAAGATCATTAATTCTTGATACGAATTCATCAAACGCATTTTCAACGGGAACGGTTCCTGCATTATTATGGGCAATCGATAATTTACCAAAACAATTTAAAACAGCATTAGAAGGCGGGGAGTAATGGAGTGAGCGCGATGAAGCAACCAAAAAACAAAACGACTCAAGTAGTTGGGACAAATAAAAAGACAATTACTTCAATACGGTTGCAACGGTTTTTGGGCTTCATCGTAGCACTTTTACTTTTGGTAGCCGTAGTATTTTTAAGTTTAATGATCGGTGCGAAGTCTATTCCACCTAGAGTTGTGTGGGATGCGTTGTTTTCACCAAACAACAGCTATGACCATACGATCATTCTTACTACTCGGGTTCCTCGAACACTAATTGCACTTATAGTTGGACCTGCTTTTGGCTTAGCAGGTGCATTGATTCAAGTACTTACCAGGAATCCGCTAGCGGACCCTGGTATTCTTGGTGTTAATGCAGGTGCAGCTTTTGCAGTAGCTATAGGAGTTGGTGTATTTTCTGTTACATCGATGTCCGCCTATATGTGGTTTGCACTAGCAGGAGCATTAGTAGCAACAATTGCTGTGTATATTATTAGTGGAGGCGCAGGTAAAAAAGCACCTACGCCTGTACAAATTACATTAGCTGGGGTTGCGCTCGGGGCCACATTGAGCGGAATTACAACATCATTAACATTAATAAATAGTAAGGCATTCGCACGAATGTTGAATTGGAGCGTTGGGACATTAGCTAGAAGAAGTCTTGATGACCTTTGGCTTGTTCTTCCTATTTTAATAGTTGGAGCCTTACTTGCTTTTGTTATAACTCCGGCATTAAATGCGATCGCATTTGGAGACGATCGTGCATCATCATTGGGCGTAAATGTTGGTGTGACTCGTACAATCGGATTAATTGCCATCACTTTATTGGCCGGTGGTGCAACAGCAATAGCTGGCCCAATTGGTTTTATAGGCTTGATGGTGCCACATTGTGTACGATGGTTTGTTGGCCCAGACCAATTTTGGATCTTTTTATACTCAATTGTAGCAGCACCGATTCTACTCATTTTATCGGATATTATTGGTAGGGTTGTATTGTTACCTTCTGAAGTTCCAGTAGGGATTATCACAGGATTGGTTGGTGCACCGATTCTACTGATTCTTGTTCGTAGACGTAAAGCGAGTGGATTATAATATGAAAATGATTTGTGGCATAAGTTTGAAAGTAAGAAGGAGTGAATGTTATGCGCCCTATTAATTATGGTCGGCACTATATACAACTTAAATGGCCTATAAAGGCGCGCATTGATGTGAGAAGCATAATTGTAACATTAATCCTTCTTATAGCCACGATTGCAATTGCAATGTTTGCGTTAATGGTAGGTACACTGAAATTAAGTATAAGTGAAGTTTTTTCTGCTTTAATTGGTCAAGCGACAGGTATGACACAAACTGTTGTAGTGGATTGGCGTTTACCAAGGGTACTTGCTGCTATTATTTTTGGAGCAGGTTTAGCAGTAAGTGGAATGATTTTTCAATCAATTACTAGAAATCCATTAGGGTCGCCTGATATCATAGGTTTTACATCAGGCTCTTACACTGGAGCGCTTATTGTGCTTCTTGTCGCTAAGTCAACTTCCTACATAAGTGTAGCTAGTGGAGCTTTAATTGGCGGATTCACAACAGCCCTCCTTATTTATTTGCTAGCTTTTCGTAAAGGAACACAAAACTTCCGTCTAATTATTGTCGGGATAGCGATTTCGGCTCTTTTAGGGAGTGTCAACTCTATGCTCCTTATTAAAAGTGATGCAGAGGTCGCATTAACTGCGGCAGCTTGGGGAGTGGGATCCTTAAACGGTATTGATTGGAAGCAAATGATTCCGCCAGCAATTGCTGTTTTTCTTCTAATAATTTGCGCCGGTATAATGAACAGACCATTGCGTGAAATGGAGCTTGGGATGGATACAGCAAAATCTCATGGTGTTCGAATTGATCGATCTCAACTCGTGTTGATTCTAATTGCCGTTGCTTTGACGGCTGCACCAACAGCAGTAGTTGGACCAGTTAGCTTTGTTGCACTAGTTGCGCCACAAATCGCTAAACGGATCACGAAATCCGAGGAGAGTTTGTTACCTGCAGCGATGATGGGATCTTTTCTATTACTAGGAGCGGATGTACTTGCTCAAAGAGTAATTCCAGGAACAATTTTTCCAGTTGGTGTAGTAACCTTATCATTAGGCGGAATATACTTAGTGTGGCTATTATTTAGACAGGCACGTTCAGCAGCTTAAATAAAGTAGAAATTTGCAAGGTAGTAGGTCCTTTCTAAAAAAGGTTTCCCGTATTACGATATTCTGATTGAAAGAAGTTGAGTTTGAAATATGAAGTTAACAGCAGCAGAAATTCAAAGCCAGAAAATGTCCAAAACAGAGTCTAGGCTTTGGACAGAAAACATTACAATCAAATATGATAATCGAGTAATTTCCAGAAACCTTTCAGTACAGATTCCAGACGGATCATTTACAGTAATTGTTGGTCCAAATGGTTGTGGGAAATCAACCCTACTGCGAACTCTTTCAAATTTGCTTAAGCCGTCTGCTGGAGAAATTTTACTAGACGGGAAAGCTATTACATCTTATAAATCAAAGGAAGTAGCTCGTAAACTAGGTTTGTTGCCACAATCTTCAACTGCACCAGATGGGATTACAGTTGCGAATTTGGTGTCACATGGTCGATATCCATACCAGAATCTTATAAGGCAATGGACTGATGAAGATGAAGCAGCAGTAATGTCTGCAATGGAGCTTACAAATACGAGCGATTTATCGCATCGATATGTCGATGAACTTTCCGGTGGGCAAAGACAAAGAGTTTGGGTTGCTATGGTGCTAGCTCAGCAAACACCAATGCTACTTCTTGATGAACCAACGACATATCTTGATATTGCTCATCAAATTGAACTGCTAGAACTATTTAAAGATTTGAACCAACAAGGGAACACATTAGTTGCCGTTTTACATGACTTGAATCACGCTGCAAGATATGCAGATAATATTATTGCCATGAAAGATGGCCAAGTCATAGCACAAGGTGATCCTCGTGAAATCATTACCGAAAAACTTGTTGAGGAAGTATTCGGCTTAAAATGTATAATTATCGAAGACCCAGTTGCCATGACACCGTTAGTAGTTCCATTAGGAAAAGACCGATAGCTTATGGTTCGTTTAATATCACTAATAAAAAAATAAGNNCTTATTTTTTTATTAGTGATTTTTTACACATTAAGAAAGTATAGATTGGCAGGCGGTGAAGATCAGTCGACGTAGATGCCAATTTTAGGTATAAGTATAAGTGCAACTACCCCTCTGTCTTCGCCAATCGGCGAGTTTTCTTTATATGGCATATTAATTATTTTTGCGATTAAAAACCTGCTTTTATTAAAAAAATTTAATTGAACTAATTCAATTAATTTGAAATAATCATAATGGGATCAAAAAGTATTTAATACAAATTGTTCTAGTAAACAACAAAGCGGAGAATTCATATGAATAAAGAAATGGAAGTAGTCGATCATCTTGAAGAACTGCGTAAAAGAATTATTATTACAGCAGTTACTTTTATTGTTCTATTTATTATTGGGCTTGTTTATGTTGAACCAATCTATAAATTCTTAACGAGGTCTTTAACATATAAACTAGTCGTACTAAGTCCCGGAGATATATTATGGGTGTATTTTTCAATATCTGCTGTTTTTGCGGCCGTATTCACGATTCCAGTGGCAACATGGCAAACTTGGCTATTTGTGAAACCTGGTTTACATCCTTCAGAGCAAAAAGGGATTGGATTTTATATTCCGGCATTATTTTTTCTTTTTATTTTTGGATTAGCAATTGGCTATTATTTTGTTTTTCCAAACATCCTAAAGTTCCTAACAGTAATGGGACAAGGTATGCTTGAACAAAATTATACAGTAGAAAAGTATTTCTCATTTCTTTTTAATCTTGTTGTTCCATTTGCTGCGTTTTTTGACATGCCAGTTGTCATTATGTTTTTAACGAAGATTGGCATAGTAAAACCTAGCTACTTACAAAAGGTTAGAAAATACGCATACTTTATATTAGTAATTGTAGCATGCTGTATTTCACCACCAGATTTTATTTCTCATATTTCAGTTTCAATACCATTAATTTTATTATACGAACTAAGTATTTTTACATCTAAATCGGTTTATAGAAAAAAAGAGGTAAATGAGTAAAAGCTCATTTACCTCTTTTTTTTCACATTAAGAAAGTATAAATTGGCAATTTTGAAGAAAAGCATCTATCTTCGTCCGACGGCTCATCAATCGGCGAGTTTTCTTTATCTATATCTATTAATCGTTTTATTAATAAAAATTTAAACTTTGAACAAGTTGAATATTCATAAATTCATCATAGGTTATAAAAAGCTAGGCAAACACCCTTTGACAGAAAATGAATGGAGTTAGGAGCATACACTATGCAATATTCAATTTGGTTCACTGTTTTATTTCTCGCTTTTTCATCTAGTATAGATAATTTTGGAGTAGGAATAACTTATGGAATCCGTGGAATAAAAGTTGGTATATTAGCTAATTTAATTATCTCAATCATAGCGTTTATTTTCAGTGAAGCGGGAATTGTTTCAGGGCAATATATTTCAAAAGTATTCCCTGGAACACTATCCAATGTAATCGGAGCATTTTTTTTATTAGTTATTGGACTTAGAATTGTCCTTCTTACGATTCCAAGAAAAAACAAAGAAGAAATTATAAATGATCATGAAGATGAATCAAATACTAATGGCCTTACAAATTATTTAAGCTCACCAGAAAAGGCCGATGTCGATCATTCTGGAGATATTAGTAGCTTTGAGGCAATCATACTCGGTACAGCAGTATCGATGAATGCACTTACGAACGGCTTAGGTGTTGGATTAATAGGACTTTCACCATTTGCCATCTCAATAGCAGCCAGTATTTTTAGTTTCGTAGCGATTTGGTTAGGAGTCCTTTTAGGGAAAAAAGTTGCGAATGTAAAAATAGGTGGATGGTCACTTGGACAATTTAGTTCCATTATAAGTGGGATTATTTTAGTGTTAATTGCGATACACAATCTCCTTTAACAAGGGATTTAGATAAAGAAAAGAAGCTGATGGAAAAATTTCAACATCAGCTTCTTTTATTTGTGAGATCCTATGCAATTGTAGAATGTGATTCTTCGTTATCACTTACTTTCATTACATCTTTTTTTGAAATAGAAAGATAAGCAACTAAAATGATGATAATAATCGATAATACTAGGCTTACTGGTCCACCACCGAATCCAAGTCCACCATGCTTCTGAGACACAGAACTCCAATCAGAAAAAGATGCTCCAACCGGTCTGGTCATAATATAAGCAAACCAAAAAGAGAAAATTTCATTTAACTTGAAGAATTTTTTTCCGATTACCGGTATTGCTAGTAAAATCGTGAACAGAATACCTGATGAAAAATAACCTAAATGCATTGTTGATGCAGTCATATCACCAGCAGCTGTTCCTAAAGCGAAAGTTCCCATAACAACCGACCAATATAAAACCTCACGGCGTTTTGTGTATATACTGTGTATAGAAAGAGTTTTTTCCTTGCGATACCAAACCGCAAAAATAATTGCTAACAAAACAGCAAAAAACAATGTTGATGCTACGTAAGGCACACCAAGACCAACGTGTACAACGTCTGCAGCAACTGTACCAAATACACTAATCATTACAACAACAAGCCAATAAATACTAGGTATATATTTGCGGACTTTAAACTGTAAAAATAAAGACAGTATTAGGACTATTAATGCTACTGCAACACCGATTACTGGCGTTAAAGTTTTTACGATATAATCAGAAAACACTTCACCCATACCCGTTGTTAATAGCTTAGTGATCCAGAAAAAAATCGTTACCTCTGGAACTTTTTTTAACATATTTTCTATTTGTGGATTTATTGTCTTATTTGTATGCTTTTTTTCAATTGTTTCCATTTCATGTCCTCCTTATTGGATTTAAATAAAATGTAAACAAGTTTTATGAAAGTAAAATGAAAATGGACAAGAAATTTAATGAAATTTACTTATAGAAAATTCATAATTTAGAATTTTTGATTGTATAACACAGTGTATTCTATTAGAATCAGTAAAAAGAAAATAGGTGATATGATGATTAGGTATCCTGTTCTAAAAAGTGGTGCAACGATAGGGGTGACTGCACCGTCATCAGGTTTAAAGGAGCAGTTCCATGGATTGATGAAGCAATCAATTAGTCGCATGGAAAGAGATGGATTTAAGTTGGAATGTGGAGAGACAGTTTGGACACATGACAAGGCTAAATCAGCAAATGCCCACACGCGTGCAAGCGAGTTAAATCGAATGATGAAAGATGAAGAAATAAACCTAATTTTTCCGCCGTGGGGTGGAGAGCTTGCGATTGAAACCCTCGATAAATTGGAGTTCGAAAACTTTAAAGAAAAATGGATTTTAGGATATTCAGACACAAGTATTCTATTATTAGCATTTACATTAACAACAGGGATCGCAACTGCCCACGGTACGAACTTAATCGATTTAAGAGGAGAATACTCTGATGAGACAACGGCAATGTGGCAGAAGGTTTTAACAACTAAGTCCGGGGGCTCTATTACTCAAGCTTCCTCACCAATGTTCCAAGTGAAATGGCAGCATGATAACTCAACGCCTTATGTATTTCATTTGTCTGAAAAAACAAAATGGAAAACAACTTCGACTAAAGCTGAAAAAGCTCAAGGAAGATTGCTTGGTGGATGTATTGACGTGATTAGACATCTTGTTGGGACTCCTTATGGTGATGTACGATTATTTAGTAGTAAATACATTAGCGAAGAACCGATTATCTGGTATTTTGAGAATTGTGAAATGAATACAACTGACCTAAAAAGGTCCCTAGTACAAATGAAACTTGCAGGATGGTTCGAAAATTGCTCTGGAATATTATTTGGACGTAGTGCAGCAAATCAAGCTGTAGATCACTATACAATAGAAGATGTATACAATGAATTAAATGAAGAATTAGAAATACCAATTATATACGATATTGATTGCGGTCATGTGCCACCTCAAATTACTTTCATTAATGGAGCATTTGCAGAAGTAGAAGTGAATGATGGGAAAGGTGTAATTGTACAGTCCTTTATTTAATTCAACACTAAAGCGTTTTTTAAGAAAAAGAACGCTTTTTTAATATTTAAAGAAGAAAACAAGTGCAAATATTGTAATAAACACAGTGATAATCCCAATCACGACTTTTGTGTAGAGAATATATTCATCAGAAAGGTCAGGTTCTTCATTATACATCCATATTCTGCCCATTAATAAACTTTCTCTTGTTTCAAAAAAAGACCATACCAAAATTACATAAAAAGGCATTAATAATATAAAAAATACAATTTTTTCAACCATATTTTTCAACCTCTCAAAATTATCTGAACTTTTATTTAAGGTAATTATATCTCAATTATGGATAAGGAAATTGGGGGTTCTGTATAGATCTGTGACTTATATAAAATTTAATTTTAGTTTGTAAGGAGTATTTTAGAAAATGTATTATGACCCATAGTAGCAATCAAAGAAGCTAAAAAGAGGGTATTTAAATAATTCTCATGAAAGGTTATTGATTTGGTGTGGCTCTTTTTAAATAGAAAAAGTTGTATAAGTGCTTAAAAGACTATAACATAGTAATATTATGGCATAATAAAAGAAAGACATATTATTAAATAGAATCAGGAGCAGTAAAATGATTATAAATAATGAACAAGAATTAGAAGCTTTAAGAAAAATAGGTCGTATCGTAGCGTTAGCAAGAGAAGAAATGAAAGCAAAGGCTGTCGCTGGAATGACAACGAAAGAATTAGATGAAATTGGTAGAAACGTGTTAGATGAGCATGGCGCAACTTCGGCTCCACAAAAAGAGTATGATTTTCCTGGTACAACATGTATTAGTGTAAATGAAGAAGTAGCTCATGGAATTCCCGGAGAACGAGTACTTCAAGATGGAGACTTAGTTAATATTGATGTTTCCGCAGCATTAGATGGTTATTATGCTGATACTGGGATTTCTTTTGTAATTGGAAATGGTGATTTATTAAAAGAAAAACTTTGTAAAGTTGCAGAGGATGCTTTTTGGGCTGCTATGAAAAAAACAAAAGCAGGGGCAAAGAAAAACCAAATTGGTAGAGCAGTATTCAATGAAGCAAGTAAAAATGGTTTAAATGTAATTGAAAACTTAACGGGCCACGGAATTGGTAAAAGTCTTCATGAAAGTCCTCAACATATTTTAAATTATTTCGATCCAATGGATAAGGCATTATTAAAAGATGGTCTTGTATTAGCAGTAGAACCATTTATCTCAGCAAACGCGGATCATATCATTGAGTCTGGGGATGGCTGGACATTTGTAACTCCAGATAAAAGCTTAGTAGCGCAATGCGAACACACAATTGTTGTAACAAAAGGTGAGCCAATTATCTTAACGCAATTGTAAGGGAATAGGAAAAGCGAAGAATTTTATGTTCTTCGCTTTTATTTTTGCTCATACTTACTTCGAGTAGTTTAGCTCCCAAGTAAATCCGTTTTTATCTTTTACGACTGCAAATCTAGCGTTCCAAAATGTATCTTGCAGTTCCATATGAACTTCTCCGTCTTTTAATAACTTTTCATAAATTGTATTAATTTCATCTTCGGAACTCATTTCAAGCGTTGTCCAAACATTGTCGCCTTTAACTAATGGTCTAAAAACATCTGCGAAATAAATTACACAGGTTTCATTGATATGTAATTCAGCATGAATATACTTTCCTTCATGGCCATTAAACATTGCCATTCCATCACCAGTTTGTGTATTCTTGATCTCACCACCAAAAATTTGCTTGTAGTACTCAAGCTCTTCTTTACAGTTTTCAACGTAAATATGTGGTAAAATTTTTTTCATTTTATCTCCTCAATTCCCTTAGTTTGTTGTTGAAGAATAAATATGTATAAATTTCGAATATAACTCACAATTTAAGTATAGCCAACTATAATAGGTATTGTGCTAAAAGTTAAAATATTTTATAATTTAAATAAATTTATGTTCGAAAAGGAGGTGTAGAGAAGATGTTACGTTTTCAAATGGTTTGCGCACAAATGATAGAGTTTTTATATTATTGTCGTGCAAAATTTGCGTGTTTAGCTGTTAACGGGATAGCTGTGTCCTTTTTTAATAATTTAACAACTCAAATAAAACGAAAACGTACTCTTTCCTACGACTTCAATTGATAAAATAATTGTGTGATACACACTTCTATTAAGTCACGATTTAAGCCATGGATGAGTTCTATGGCTTTTTTCTATGGATTGGTACGGAAAATAGAAGGAGAATTAATCATGATTGCATGTAGTATAGAAAAAATTTCAAAAATGTTCGGTGGAAATTCACTTTTTACGGAATTATCATTTCAAATTCATCAAGGTAGCCGCGTCGGTTTAGTTGGAGCAAATGGTAGTGGTAAAACTAGTATTTTTAAACTTTTAACAGGTATTGAATCGCCTGATAGTGGCTCAATTCACTTTAAAAAAGGAATAAAAATTGGCTATCTAGCGCAGATCCCTGTTTTTCAGGACGAGATGACAAGTAGAGATGTATTATTAACAGTTTTTGAAGAATTACGGAAAATAGAAAATGAAATGAAGCAATTGGAAATAAAGATGGCCAATACGATAGATGAACGTAATTTAGAACAATTGTTAGTAAGTTATGGATCATTACAAGAGAAATTTAGTAATAACGGCGGATATGAGATGGAAGCTTCGCTCTCGAAAATTGCTAATGGGTTAGGAATCAATGACTTACTTTCAAAACAATTTTCTTCTTTAAGTGGTGGAGAAAAAACCAAGATTGGATTAGGAATCGTCCTTTTACAACAACCAGATTTATTATTACTTGACGAGCCAACAAATCACCTAGATTTATCAGCCATTGAATGGTTGGGCTCTTACTTAAAGGAGTATGAAGGAACAATCGTTGTCATTTCTCATGATCGATATTTCTTAGATGAAGTGGTCAATCATATTTTAGAATTAGAAGACGGAGAAATTATTGCTTATCATACAAATTATTCAATGTATGTTGTTCAAAAAGAGGAAAGATTATTAAGAGAGTTTCAGGCTTACGAAGAGCAGCAAAAGAAAATTCAAAAAATGAAAGAAACAATCAAACGTCTGAGAGAGTGGGCTAATCAGGCAAATCCACCAAATGCTGGTTTGCATAGAAGAGCTAGAAGTATGGAAAAGGCTCTAGAACGAATTGAAAGATTAAAGCGTCCTATTTTACAAAAAAAGAAAATGGCATTTCAACTAGAGGAATCTGGTCGAAGTGGAAAAGATGTCGTTGTAGCTGAAAATCTTTCAAAATCTTTTGCGGAAAAAGCTTTATTTAAACAGCTTAATTTCTCATTATTCTATGGAGAAAGAGCAGTTATAGTAGGAAACAACGGTACCGGAAAATCAACTTTATTAAAGATGATTTTAGGCCAAACCGCAATAGATGAAGGGAAATTAAGGCTTGGCAGCAGTGTGAAAATTGGTTATTTATCGCAACATTATGAACCAATCCATTCTGATCACACAGTACTACAGGAATTCAGAGAAGAAGTACATGTGACTGAAGGTGAAGCGCGAAATATATTAGCTGGTTTCTTATTTTATGGTTATATGGTTTATCGAAAAGTAAGCCAACTTAGTGGTGGAGAGCGAATGCGATTAAGATTGGCTCAACTTATGTACCAAGATATTAATTTATTAATCGTAGATGAGCCTACTAACCATCTAGATATTGAATCTAGAGAAGTATTAGAAGACGCTTTAGAAAATTTTAAAGGAACGATTCTTTCTGTCTCGCATGACCGTTATTTCATAAATAAGCTATTTTCAAAAATTTACTGGCTAGAAGATGGGTTTCTATTCGAGTTTATTGAAGAATACCAAGTCGCCAAAGAAAAAATGACCGTATATCGAAATAAACTTGAAAAGGAAAAAGTGGTAAAAACAAATCCTGAATCTAAACCAGCAAAAAAGATCAATACAAAATCACGAAATATAGGAGACATTGAAAATGAAATCTATCAGTTAGAAGAAGCAATCAGTGAAATTAATAAGCAAATGATGCTTGAAAGTGAACTAAACAGTTTGCAAAAATATCATCAAGAATTGGAAGCATTAGAATTAAAAAGTATGGCTTTATATAAAGAACTTGATGAATGTATTGAATGAGAAAAAATGGTAAGTATTTATTAATGAATACTTTTAATACGTATAGGCGTAATCATCAATTGATAGGTAAATGACATAGTACTTGCTCATGTCTCAAATAGAATTAATAAGCTATAAAGATTACGATTCTATTTAGGTGGTGAGTATATGTTTTATGATGATCTGTATAGTAGATATCCAGGACCAGGTCAAGCACAACCAGTACATGGCCCAGGTCAAGGGCATGGACCAGGCCAAGGATCAGGACACGGACCAGGATATGGCCCAGGTCAAGGACAAGGACACGGACCAGGTCAAGGGCCAGGGCATGGACCAGGATATGGCCCAGGACAAGGACAAGGACACGGGCCAGGGTATGGCCCAGGTCAAGGACACGGACATGGACCGGGGTATGGCCCAGGACACGGACCAGGTTATGGTCCGGGACATGGATTTCCTGGACCAGGAGGTTATTGGTCAGGAAGCTATTACATCCTGAATGGTAGAAGATGGTACTATGTTCCTAACGTGGGATGGGTTGTTGTATATTAAAAAATAATAGAGCTGATTGATTTTATCAGCTCTTCTTACATAACTAATCGAAAAATATGACCAAAGGAGTAGTGTGCAATGGGAAAAGTGATTAGATTTGAACTTCAAGTACCTAATATTGAACAAGCAATCGATTTTTATTCAAAGAGCTTTGGATGGAAATTTACAAAAATGCCAGGTCAGCATGAATATTATTTTATTCAAACAGGAGAATCAACTGATAAAGGAATCGATGGAGGATTAATGCTTTCACCTGATGGGCAGACTCGTACTACGAATTCAATTGATGTAACTTCGATTGATGAAGCGATTGATAAAGTATCGAGCAATGGTGGAAATATAGTAGTTCCTAAAACGGCTATTCCTCAAATGGGTTATTTTGCATACTTTATTGATAACCAGGGCTTACTTTTTGGACTTTCAGAAGAGAACACTAGCGCTCAATAATTCAAAAAAAATACCAGTATCCAACTAATCGGATAACTGGTATTTTTATTAATTTTTTTCTACCCCAAAAACAATGCCGCCTTTTTTTCTAGCGGTTTCAGTTACAGTTAAAACTACCTTACTATGCTCCTTTAAATTTTCATACTCTGCTTGATTAGATTCTTTAATAATGCGAGTAAAGTCCTGGATCTCATATAACATATCATTTTCTACTTGGTTAACTTCCAGTGACTCTCTTTGCTTTGACTTATGGTTAATCAAAGTAATTTTTGAAATTGGAGATGGTTTATCAATCACTAAAGACCCGATTTCACCTGTAATTTCACTTTCAATATAAGATTGGGAGACTTTAGAGCATTGAATGCTACAAGTAAAGTCTTCATAATTTAACACTAATGTTCCACTACCATCAATACCGGTACGAAGTTTTACAGGTGTATAATCTACAGAAGACGGTTTTCCGAATAAACCAATCAATACATAAACTGGGTAAACACCTAAATCTACTAATGCACCACCTGAAAATTCTGGAGAAAATACATTTGGATTTTCCCCTCTAAGGAACGCGTCGTATTTTGAAGAGTATTGTAAATAATGCAGATTAGCACTTCTTATTTGACCGATTTTTGCAAGACCTTCTTTTAAAGCTGTGAAGTTTGGAGAGTGG
Source organism: Bacillus sp. AFS017336 (assembly GCF_002555445.1). NCBI lineage: Bacteria > Bacillati > Bacillota > Bacilli > Caryophanales > Bacillaceae > Bacillus > Bacillus sp. AFS017336. Next base: position 86,336 of record NZ_NUCO01000017.1, on the reverse strand, counting down.
AAGTTACGAATTGCTTCAAATAAATATACCCCGTTTTCTTCTGCAACTTTAAATGCGTGATCTAATTCTTTTGTTGTAGAGAAAATTGGTTTTTCACAAATAACGTGTTTTTTATTTTGCAGTAATAAAATTGCTTGTTCATAGTGTAGTGAGTTTGGTGATGCTATGTATACTATTTCAACCTCAGGGCTTTTTGCTAATTCTTCGATGTTCGTAAAATAATTAGGTGCATTGTGCTTTAAGGCAAATGCTTTAGCACTTTCTTCATTTCTCGAATAAATTGCAGTTAAGTTAAGCAATTTACTATCCTTGGCTGCTTCAATAAAACTTTCTGTAATCCAGCTTGTTCCAATTGTACCTAAATTCATCTTTTCATCTCCTAAAAAAACATAGTTAACTTTATCTTTACAATCCTAATCGAAAGATATGTTAAAATAAAGTAAAATACATCGAAGGAAGTGACATTTTATGAAGAAAATTTGCGTTTATGCTGGTTCAAATCTTGGGAATAGAGAGTCATTTAGTCTTCAAGCTAAAAAACTAGGTGCTTTATTTGCTAGTAACAATATAGATTTAATTTACGGTGGATCAAGACTAGGAATTATGGCAGAAATCGCAAATGAAGTTTTAAAACAAGGTGGAAATGTCATTGGCATTATGCCTGGTGGACTATTTCGTGGAGAAGTTGCTCATAAAGGGCTGACGCAATTCATTGAAACAAAAACAATGCATGAGCGTAAAGCTTTAATGAACGAAATGTCCGATGGTTTTATCGCGCTACCAGGTGGAGTTGGTACTTTCGATGAATTATTTGAGATCATTTGTTGGTCACAAATTGGAATCCACAATAAGCCAATCGGTTTATTAAATGTTGATAACTATTTCACTCCAGTCTTAGATTTACTTAGACATGCTGTAAAAGAAGGATTTATGGGTGAAAATACCCTTTCACTATTCGTTGTTGCAGAAAATGCGGACGACTTATTAAAACTAATGCAGGATTATGAGCCACCTGTTATCCAAAATAAATGGAAGCAGTTAGAAGGTAAATAAAACCAGAGGTGAACCCACGATTTTGTGGGTTTTTTTTTTCGTTTTTGAATCGTAATCCTCAAATTCTTGCTGGCTTTTTAGAGAATTCCAGCGAAAAGAAGTCGATTGATCCAAAACATCAACAAGATTTGTTAACATATCAACAGGTTTGGTCGGTAAATCAACGAGATTTTCCAGTATTTCAACAGGCTTGGTGGGTAAATCAACGAAATTTGCCGTTATATCAACAGGCTTGGTCGTTATATCAACGAGATTTGCCTGTAAATCAACAGTTTTGGTGGATAATTAACGAGATCTGCCAGTATATCAACAGGTTTAGTCGATATATCAACGGGATTTGGCAGTATATCAACGGGTTTAGGCGTTATATCAACGAAGTTCACAATTTTATCAACAATGTTCAATTTATGTTCGCAATTTTCAATTTGAATTGGTTAGTTATCAACAGAAAGATACTGCCAACTAACTTTATGCACGAAAGTCGGCGATTTATGAACAAAACACAGTGGTTTATGCACAAACGGCGCTTTATGACAAAATACAGAGGTTCATTCACAACCAATCATTTGCCATAAACAATAAAAAGGGTGTCTCTTAAGTTAAGAGACGTCCCTTCAATTAGTTTTCTTGCTTTCTTCTATTTTTAAGCCACTTCGCGGGATTCAATTTTTTGCGATAGTTCGTCATTACATCTTTACCCACAAATACTCCACCAATCCAAAACATTGCTTCTCCTAGAATAACTAATAGTGCGATTAGACCAGCTTTTAAGCCGCCGGAAACATGTAAAAAAGGTAAAGTGAAGATTAACAAATATGGAATAAATGAGCCAAATACTAAGTAGTATGGTATTCTTTTCATAAAGTTCTCCTTTCAATTCCTTTCATGAGAATAGCATTAATTATTCAGAAAAGGAAGGGGAAAACTTAATAGGTCGTAATAATTTATTACATAATTAGGAGGCTTCAAGATGAATCAGGATGTTGTTCTTGAGCTGAAAAACGTAAATAAGACAATTAAGAATCAGGAGATTATTAAAGATATTAGCTTTGATTTACGTCAAGGTGAGGTTTTAGGTTTATTAGGTCCAAATGGTTCAGGAAAGACGACGACAATGCGAATGATTGTTGGTCTTATGAGTATTACAAGTGGTGAAATTTATATAAAAGGTCATTCAATTAAGGATCATTTTAAAGAATCGATTAAGCATATTGGTGCTATGATTGAAACGCCTGCTTTTTATCCTTTTTATAGTGGGTATAAAAATCTAATGTATTTTTCTCGAATGCTAGAAGGTGTTTCAAAAAAAAGAGTGCATGAAGTAATTGATTTACTTGGACTTTCAAATGCAATTCATAAAAAGTTTTCAACCTATTCTTTAGGGATGAAGCAGAGATTAGGCATTGCGCAAGCTTTATTACATAATCCTTCGATTTTAATTTTAGATGAACCTACTAATGGATTAGATCCGGCTGGGGTAAGAGAAATTCGTGATTATTTAAAACGTATAGCTGAAGTTGAACAAACGGCAATTTTGCTATCAAGCCATTTATTATCTGAAATAGAATTAATATGTGACCGTTCAATTATTATTCAAAACGGTCAATTTGTTGAGTCAATTGAGTTAAACGATCAAAGTGGTGAGAAGTTATTTATTGAAGTAGTTGTTAAAACTACAATCGATTTTGAAAGTAAATTTACAAATCTAGATAAAAAGTACAAATATGAAATTATGAATAATCAATCATTAATCTTTGAGATTGATGAAGAAGAGATTCCTTCTTTAATGAGAGAGTTAGTAATGGCTGAGGTAGAGATTTATTATGTAACTCGAAAAAAAGAAAGACTAGAAGACTTATTTATTCAATTGACAGGAGGAAATGTCATTGAGTAATTTTATAGGATTAATTGATAACGAACTACGCAAAGTCTTCGTTCAAAAATCATTTATTATTTCGCTAATAATATTATTTATACCAATCATCGTTCTAGGCAGATGGGATTATGTTGAAAAGGTGAGAGGAGCGGATAAGGCTAAAAATTGGAGAACAGAATTAAAAATAGAAAATAAAAAGATCGAAGAAGAGTTGGTAGCGCAAAACCCGTCAGATTTACCATCTCTTGCAAAGGAACAAAAAGAGATGTATGAAATCAACAAGTATCGTCTTAAACATAATATCTCAACGATTCAACAACATACTGTTTTGGACTTTATGAAAAAAGGTGCGGCCATAACGAACTTTATCGGAATCCTTCTTATTTATTTTGCGAGTAATATGATGTCAAAAGAGTATCAATGGAAAACGATTAATTTCTTGCTAGTTAAACCATCAACAAGAAGAATGATTTATTATGCAAAATTTATAAGTTTGGCAATTTTATATTTCATCTTTTCGTTTGCAATCATTATTTACTCTTTTATTATAGGTAGCGCACTCAACGGGCTAAGTTTTAGCACACAACCAGTTTTACAATATGTAAATAACCACGTAGTAGAACAGAGCATTTTACCAAGTTTAATACATGATTATATCATCAATCTACTACCTTACTTATTTTTCGTGGCAGTTGCATATTTCTTGTCAACAGTTTTAAGGACGAGCAGTGTTTCATTATTAATAAGCATAATTCTGCTGTCAACATCGGATGTGATCGCAACATTGTTAAAAGTAAAAGACTGGTCGAAGTTTCTACCATTTATGCATACCGATTTATCAGTTTACACAAATGGCGTCAATATTGAAAATGGGATGAGAATTGAATTCTCTATTACAGTACTAGTCATATATATATTGTTAGTCCTCGTCACTGCTGGTGAAATCTTTAAAAAGAGGGATGTTTAGGGATCAAGAAAGGAAAAAGGATAAGGCATTTGCCTTATCCTATTCTTTTTAACTTATTCATGCTTTACCATTGTTCCATACGGTATGTCGTTGGTAGTGGATGCTTTGTACATAGAGCAAACTTCTAGCTGTGCTGATTTGTTATATTCCCACTTTAGACAGGCGTTTTGGTTGTACTCTGTTGATGAATCTGTTGTGAAAAAAATCGTCGCTAAACTGAAAATGGTAAATCCTCCAATTAGACCTCGCTTAATCTCATCGCCATTTTCTTTTATCCATAGAATAGTTTTGCGCATATGCTCCTCCAAGGGAAAAAATTATTAATAAGTAATTCATTCTATGAACAAAAAGAGTAAGATAATACAAATCAGTAGATAAGTTTAGTTGGAAGAATCTTCTAAAAAAAGCACCATTGCTTAATAGCGCAAAGGTGCTTTTTTTTAGCTGCAATTACTCTTCATCCTGCTTCAATAATCCATATAAGAATAAATTCATAATTTCATCTACTACGTCTTTTTGTTGGATATATTGTGAGGTTGTTGGATCCATATTCATAAAGGCTTGGCTTATAACTTGAATATAGATAAGTAGTGTTTGATTTTGTACTCCGCCCCTAACTAAACCGAGAGATCGTCCTTCATCGATTAGCGAGGTCAACACTTTGAAAGATTTGTTCATTGTAAAGTCTAAAACTAATTCTTGCAGTTCGGGATCTTTCTTCATTAAAGCTGTAAACATTTCCAAATTAATAATATCGAGTCCTTGTTTTTTGCGAATAAATAATTCTTTAATTTTCTCATTAAAAGGGATGTCACTTGAAACGACCTGTTGGTATTCCTCATATTTTTGGTTCATTAATCGAATAATTGTTGCCTTCAAAAGTGCTTCTTTACTGCCATAATAATTGTAGATTGAAACTTGAGATACATTTGCTAATTTGGCAATATCTGCAATTTTTATATCATTTAATGGTAGTGTCAATAGTTCAGTTGTACTTAATTCAATGCTCTCCATTTTCTGCAGAGTTCGTTTTTTATATCCGTCCAATATTTATACCTCCGTCAATATCTATCTAATAGTATATCATGTTTTGAAATATCCTATTAAAAATATTTCAAAATGTATTCTCTTTTGAGAGAATGAGGTATATACTAGTTTTGTAATAATCATATTAAAATATTTCAAAACAATGCAGGAGGTTTATTTTATGTACGCGATTGAAATCAACAATTTAACAAAGACCTACGGCAATTCAAGGGGAATATCGGATATTAGTTTTAATATAGAAGAGGGAGAAATATTTGGTTTTATTGGTCCAAATGGTGCTGGGAAATCAACAACGATTCGAACTTTATTATCTTTAATTTATCCGACTAGTGGTAGTGCAAAAATATTTGGTAAGGACTGTATTCAGTTTGCACCAGAAATAAAAAAAGAAATCGGCTATTTACCTTCTGAAGTTTTTTATTATGACAATATGAAAGTAATGGATTTGTTAAAATACTCAGCTAGTTTTTATAAAAAGGATTGCACGAAGCGAATTAAAGAATTAGCTGAAATTATGGATCTTGATTTAACAAAGAAAATTGATGATTTATCTTTAGGAAATAAAAAGAAGGTGGGGATTGTTCAAGGATTGCTTCACGAACCGAAGTTAATCATATTGGATGAACCGACTAGTGGCCTTGATCCTTTAATGCAACAAAGATTTTTTGACTTACTAGAAGATGAGAATAAAAAGGGAGCTACTATTTTATTCTCATCACATATTTTAAGCGAAGTACAGCGTCTATGTGATCGAGTTGCCATTATTAAGGAAGGTAAAATTGTTACAGTTGAAAAAATCAGTACATTACAAGAAAACAATTACAAACGTTTTAAAATAGATATTCTAAATGCGGTAGATCCAAACTTCTTCAATATGCCAGGTGTAAATAATATAGAGATAAAAGGTAAAACAATCAGCTTTATTTTTAAAGGAAATATAAACAACGTTTTGAGAAAAATAGCAGACATTGAAATTGAAAATCTATGGATTGAAGAGCCTGACCTGGAGGAAATTTTCTTACATTATTATGAAAAGGAGGCCTAATAAGCAATGAACATTTTTTTACACGAATTAAAAGCTTATCGGAAATCCACTTTCATTTGGACGGTTTCTTTAATGGCAATCGTTGTGTTTTTCTTATCTCTTTTTCCAGCTATTGCAAAGGACTATGCAGAGTTTACAAAAGTTTTGGAGGGCTATCCTGAAGGCGTTAGAAAAGCACTTGGAATTGAGATTGAGAGCTTTGGAAATATAGTAGGATTCTATTCGTATGTATTTGTCTATATTTCACTATGTGGTGCGATACAGGCAATGATTTTAGGTACATCGATTGTGTCAAAAGAAGTACGAGAAAAAACAGCTGATTTTCTTTTAACTAAACCAGTGACCCGAACAAAAGTTATCACTTCTAAGATTTTTGCAGGTGCCGTCTCTTTAGCCATTACAAATATCTTCTATCTTGTAGCAACTATACTTATGGCACAACATGTAAAAACAGCTGATTATAGCAATAAATTAATTATATTACTTTCTATTTCTCTATTTATTGTTCAACTAATATTTTTTGGAATTGGAATACTTGTTTCGGTCATCTTTTCAAAAATAAAAGCAGTCCTATCAATTTCACTTGCTGTTGTGTTTGCATTTTTTGTTGTTGGAATGGTAGTGGCTACAGATGAAAGTAATGCTAAACGATATTTATCACCGTTTAAATATTTTGAACCAAAATATATTATTGCTCATTCAAAATTTGAAACTTCATTTTTAATTTTGTCGATCGGTATTATTTTCGTTTCGATCATTGCGAGTTTTGTAATTTATAAGAAAAAGGATGTTCATGCAGTATAAATTTAAAGAAAAGGAGGGGTGGAGTTGAATCTATTTTTTAGAGAAATGAAGACATATCGTAAATCTATTATTTTTTGGTGTATTGGGATTGTATTTTTAGTTGGAAGCGGAATGGCAAAATATAAGGCTACTGCATCAAATGGGCAAATAACTGAGATTTTTAATCAAATGCCTAAATCTTTACAAGCAATAATGGGATCAGGTGCACTTGATTTATCAAAGGCAAGCGGCTATTTTGGCATATTAGTTTTATATTTATATTTAATGGCAACCATTCACGCCGCCATGTTAGGGGCCAACATAATTGCTAAAGAAGAACGTGATAAAACGGCAGAGTTTTTATTTGCAAAGCCTATTTCAAGAAATAAAGTCATAACGTCTAAATTATTAAGTGCTCTAGTAAACATTCTTATTTTTAATGGTATTACGTGGATATCCAGTGTATTAATAGTTGGGAAGTATAGTAAAGGTGAGGATGTATTCGGTAATATAGCTGTTGTAATGGTCGGTATGTTTATACTACAGCTACTATTTTTAGTAATTGGCTCGGCTATAGCAGCAGTTAATAAAAACGCCAAAAAAGCAGCATCCTATGCAACAGGTATTCTATTAATCACATTTATCTTGTCGATCGCAATTGATTTGAATGATCGGATAGAAGGATTGAAATATATTACGCCATTTAAGTACTTTGAAGCGAAAGATATAATGTACGGTGGAGGGTTTGACGTTATTTATACAACGATCTCAATTGGATTGATCATCCTATTAACAGTTATTACTTATGTTTCGTTTAAAAATCGGGATTTACATTTATAACGAAAAGTAAATAAATTGTGCCAAAATCTAAGATAGGGATATTTTGGATTTGTTGGCACTTTTTTTATTTAATATTATATTCAGAAAATATTGACATGTATTAATAATCGCAATACCTTTAATATAGTAGGTTATTTATTGCAAGGGGGTAAAACAGGGGGATGTTTCAGCCAACAAAAGAATTTGCAGAATTTCTAGATCAAAAAGATTCTTTATCAATTTATCGTAATGAGTTCTATTTACAGCCTAATACAATCTATTTAGATGGTAATTCTCTAGGGCTTCTTTCTAAAAGAGCCGAACAAAGTTTATTAGATCTATTAGATTCATGGAAAACACTTGCAATCGATGGATGGATGCAAGGTGATCATCCATGGTATTATTTTGCTGAAAAATTAGGAGTATTAAGTGCACCTTTAGTTGGGGCAAAAGAGGATGAAGTGATTGTAACTGGGTCTACGACTTCGAATCTTCACCAATTAATCGCATCTTTTTATGAGCCAAGCGGCCAAAAAACAAAAATTTTAGCAGATGAATTAAATTTTCCATCTGATATTTATGCTATTCAAAGTCAATTAAAATTAAAGGGCTTTGATCCAGAAACACATTTAATCCAGGTGAAGAGTCGCGATGGTCGCACAATTAGTGAAGAAGATATCATTGAAGCAATGACTGAAGAAATTGCATTAATTATTCTTCCTACTGTTTTATATCGAAGTGGACAGTTATTAGATATAGAGCGATTAACAAGTGCTGCTCATGAACGTGGAATTATAATAGGATTTGATGGTTGTCATTCTGTTGGAGCAATTCCTCATCAATTCCATGAATGGGATGTGGATTTTGCTTATTGGTGTAATTATAAATATTTAAATAGCGGACCGGGTGGAGTAGGAAGTTTATTTGTTCACGAAAAGCATTTTGGCACAATGCCTGGATTAGCTGGTTGGTTCGGTTCAAATAAAGAAAAACAGTTTGATATGAAGCATGAATTTACTCCTTCGAATACAGTTGGAGCTTATCAAATTGGTACGCCACATGTGTTAAGTATGGCGCCACTTGCTGGCTCACTTGAAATGTATAAAGAAGCTACAATTGATCGAATTCGTGAAAAGTCATTACACAGTACAGCCTATTTAATGAGCTTAATAAATGAAGAATTAAACAATTTTGGTTTTACAATTGGTAATCCACTTGAAGATTCAAAACGAGGTGGACATGTTTGTCTTGAGCATGAAGATGCTGCAAGGATCTGTAAAGCGTTAAAATTAAATGGAATTGTTCCTGACTTTAGAGCACCAAATGTAATCAGACTAGCTCCAATTGCATTTTATACTTCTTATGTGGATGTATGGAATAGTGTACAAATTTTAAAGAAAATTATGGTTGAAAAGCAATACGAGCAGTTTAAAAATGAGCGCGAAATCATTGCTTAGGAGTTGTTTGGAATGTCATTAATCGATATATCAAGAAGATTGCAAAATGGTATGCCTGTATGGCCAGGTGATACAAATTTTTCATTCGAATTAAGCTGGACAAAAGAAGAAAGTGGTTCGGTCAATGTTGGTAAATTGACTTTTAGCGCTCATACAGGCACACATATCGACGCGCCTTTTCATTTTGATGAAAATGGCAAGAGAGTGATCGATTTAGATCCTAACTTATATGTGGGAATCGCAAAAGTAATTGAGTTGATTGAAGTAGACTCTATTAAAAAATCAGATTTAGAAACTTTTCAACTAGATGGCGTGGAACGTTTATTAATTAAAACAAACTCGTGGAAAAATGATAGCGTTTTCCCGGAGAGTATTCCACATATTGAAAAGGAAGCAGCAGAGTACTTGCACACAAAAGGAATTAAATTAATTGGAGTAGATGTACCTTCAGTGGACCCACTTGATAGTAAGGAACTAGAAGCACATCATGCTCTACATCACGCAGGTATTCATATTTTAGAATCAGTTGACCTAAGAGATGTTGCTTCAGGAGAGTACGAGCTTATAGCATTACCACTACCTTTAACAGATGCTGATGGTAGTCCGGTACGAGCAGTTTTACGTAAATTAGTTTAGGGAGATATGAAAATGATACAAGAGCAAAAAAAACTGACAGATTACGAGAAATATATTCGCACAGAAGAATTATTAAGTTTACAAAAACCTGATGAAGAATTATTTTGTCCAGATGAATTAACGTTTCAAACAGTTCACCAAATTGCCGAGTTACATTTTAAATTAATCATCCAATCGATTCATTTTGCGGATAAACATATGCGTGCAAAAGAGGTGACAAGAGCAACTCATCACTTACAACGTATTAATAATCACTTAGTACACTTACCAGCAGTTTTTGACATGGTAAAACTAGTAAGTCCAAGTGATTATCACATAATTCGTTTAGCTTTAGGAAGAGGTAGCGGTCAAGACTCTCCTGGATTTAATGAAATTTTAAAATTAGGACCAACACTTTGGCAGCCTTTCAAAGATCTATTAGATGAAAATTTACTGACAACAGTACAATTACACCAAGATGCTGCTAAAAACTTTGAGTTATTCCAATTAATGCAAGAGCTAACATGCTTCGATGAAAGATTCCAATCATTCCGCAGACAGCATATTCAACTTGTACGTCGCATGATTGGTATGAATACAAAGAGCTTAAAAGGTGTACCAGCAGAAGCATTAGAACGTGCTGTTCGCTTCGAATTTTATCCAGAATTATGGCAAACGGTTTGTGATTTAACAGATTTAACTGGATCTAGTTATAATCCAAAGCCATTATAAAGTAGAGAAGGGCGGATTCGATTTTTCGAGTCTGCTTTTTTTGGGGGCATTTTTCGATCTGTTGATAGTAACACGTGATATCAACAAGAGTTGGGGATAGATCAACGAAGAATGGGGTGATATCAACAAAACTGGTGAATTTAACGACGAAGAATGGGGTGATATCAACAAAAACCAGTGTTATATCAACAAAAACCAACGTTATATCAATAAAGTTCACAACTTTATCAACAAAGTTCACATAGTGTTCGCTTTTCTTTTTGTTGTCCACAGTATTTATAAACCCATTGATGAAAGCAGATTCTGCTTTTTCTTTTTACTTAAAATGGAAATTTTGCATTATGGGTAAGATAATGCCATATGATTTTTTATTAGGGCGGGTGAGTTTATGGAGAAGGGGCTTCAAAAGCAGTTAGATTTTGCAGCTTTGTTGAGTATTGTTTCCTATTTGGTTCTTGCGTCGGTCAAAGTGCTTGTTAGTTTTTATACAGATTCTAGCGCTCTTTTAGCTGATGGACTTAATAATGTGACTGATATTGGTGCGACGTTGGCCGTGTTTATTGGGATAAGGATTGCAAGAAAACCAAGAGATTTAGATCATCCATATGGTCATTCAAGAGCAGAACAAATCGCTACTTTGATTGCGTCTTTTATTATGATGTCAGTTGGTTTACAAGTAATCATTGAAAATATTCGGAAGCTATTCGTTGGGGAATATGGGACTCCGAATAAATTAGCTGCTGTAGTTGCATTTGCTTCTGGGATCTTTATGTTTGGTATTTATTTTTATAATAATAAGGTTGCAAAGAAAACGAAGAGTAAGGGGCTTGCGGCTTCAGCTAAAGATAATTTATCTGATGCATTAGTTAGTTTGGGAACGACTATTGGGGTACTCGGAGCTTCATTTGGTTTTCCGATTATTGACCCAATCGTTGCCATTTTAGTGGGTGTTATTATTTGCAAAACTGCATGGGAGATTTTTTATGATTCAACTCTTCTATTAACTGACGGATTTAATCCTGATGAAATGATTTTATTTAGTGAAACCGTTGATCAAGTACCAGGTGTACATAAAGTAGTTGATCTAAGAGCGAGAATGTACGGAAATACAACGATTGCAGACGTAGTAATTGAGGTGGATGGCGGTATTGATGTGAGTAAAAGTCACAATATAACGGACCAAATCGAAATGATTCTACAAGAACAGCACGGGATTCATTATACACATATTCATGTAGAGCCAAAGAGCAGTTTAAAGGGAAGAGATGGAGTAAGGGAATAGGAAAAGACTTTTATTCTTTTCCAATCCCCTTACTCCATCTTAATTCATATCTTGTTTAACAAATACAATGAAAGAGATTAGTAATGCTAATAGTCCCCAAATGGATAAGTTCATTAGGGAGAAGTGCATGTTTAATCCTTCTATGGAAGGAAGCTGGCCAGCTAGGTAGTCTGTTAGTCCGAGATTTACACTAAAAAAGTATTTTGCTCCTGACCAAGATGTAGCCAGACCACTAAGGACACTACCCGTAATTAGTGCTGCTAGCATAATGCCCATTGCAGCGGGTGTAGTTCGGACTAATACTGATACCATAAATGATAGCGTTCCAATTATAATGCATACGAACCATGCAAGTCCAAAGGCCATGATAATGTATTGCCATTGTGGAATCAGTTGAACTGAATCTGTTATTAGCTGATTATTTTTGATGACAAATCCTGTTAGCACAGGGACGGTCCAGCCCTTAAAACTGAATACAAATCCTGAAGCAATATAGGCCATTACACCGTATAGGACTAGAAGAAAAGAGATTAATAAACAGATGGATATATATTTACTAAGTAAGACCTTCCATCTTTTAATAGGACGAGTTAACAGTATTTTTATCGTACCGTCGCTTCGCTCTCCAGATATGATATCAATTGTAATGACCATAACCAATAAAGGTAGAAGTAGCCATCCAATACTTTGTTCAATTAGTTTACGTATAAATGTAGGCGCACCAGGAGTTGTTGGATTTATATCATTATCCAAATAATATTGTTCTTGATCGATTTGAACTTTTAACCAACTTTTCCATTCATCAGGAATTCCTGTTGAGTTTAATCTATTTTGCTGGTCGACTATTTTTTGTTGAAGTGATACTTTCCAATTATCCGTTCCGAGTCTTTTTATTGTTTCTTCCGTTTGCTGCAATTGAGCATAAACAAAAATTGGAATGAGTACTGCTAAAATGATAAAAATAACAAGTATTCTTCTTTTCCTTACCATTTTTTCAATTTCGTTAAAGACGAGTCTAACTAGCTCAGCCACGAACTTCGCCTCCTGTCATTTCCATAAATAAATCCTCTAATGTATCGGACATCGTTTTAACGCCGTTAACCTGAATGTCTTCAGCTACGAATCGTTGAATAATCTCGTTAATTTTTAAAGGTGACATTCGGCAAAGAATGAGATCATCTTTTACGTTTATATCTTGAATTGTAGAATCCTTTTTTAATAAATCTATTGCTTTTTGTGTTGGAGAGACTCGCCATTCAACACGTTCAGCCGCTTCTTTTACTAAATCTTTTACAGTAGAGACTCTTACCATTTTTCCTTTATTAATAATTCCTACTCGATCACAGATCATTTCAATTTCACTCAATAAATGACTTGAAATAAATACGCTTATATTTTGCTCTTTGACTAGCATATGAATAAATTCGCGTAATTCACGAATACCAGCCGGATCTAAACCATTTGTCGGTTCATCTAATATAAGAAGCTTTGGTCTTCCAAGTAAGGCTTGGGCAATACCGAGTCTTTGTTTCATTCCTAATGAATACGTTTTTACTTTTTCGTGAATTCTTTCGCTCAATTTCACGAGATTTACGACTTCGATGATCTTTGTATCATCTTTAATTCCTAACATTCTTGCAAATTGATTTAAGTTTTCCCATCCAGTTAAATAGCCGTATAATTCGGGATTCTCTACAATACATCCAATTTGTTTCATTGCTTCTTTGAAGTGCGTATTAACGGGAAATCCAGCAATTTCAATCTTACCTTTTGATGGTGCTATTAGACCGACTAACATACGAATAGTTGTTGTTTTACCAGCTCCATTTGGACCAAGAAAACCAAATACTTCACCTTCGTAAACTTCAAATGAAATTTGGTCAACTAGTACTTTACCTTTAATGCTTTTTGAAACGCCTTCTAATTTAAGTACTTTATTCATTCGACTCACCTCGAAGCTGACTTCCGATTTTACTAGTTAAACGATTTGCCATTTCTATATAACCGTCTTTGTTTGGATGAAAATGGTCAGTGTATAAATATTGATCTTCTTCGTTATAAAATAAATCAAATGTTGGAATTACGTAAGCATTTTTAACTTGAAGAGTTGCTAATTCAAGTAGATTATTCCATCTATAAACGAAGCTTGAAGATGCATCGAGACCTTGAACATTATGAAACGGATTATAATAACCAAAAGCATAAATAGACGCATTTGGATTTTGTTGATGTATTATTTTAAAAATCGAATTTAAATTATTTTGAAATGTTTTTTCATCAGGTCGATACGTTTTTAAAAATTGTTCATTCATTTGATTCGCACCTGGAAATAAATCATTGCTACCAATGGAAAGAACGACTATATTTGCAGTGCTTAGTGTTTCTTGAATATTTTTTTTCTTTAAATCATGAAGTAAATCTGATGTTTTTGCACCACTAACAGCTAAATTCGATATAGACGTGGACTGTTTGTACTCTTTTTGAAGATCGTTTTTTAATCTCCCTACATAGCCTGTCCCTTCATCGTCACCAACTCCTCGAGTAAGTGAGTCACCTAATGCAACGATCTTTAGTTGATCGCTTTTATGTACGTTATCATCATCTTTCTTCTTTTGTGTATTATTGCTTGCAATTAGTTTGCCTTTTTGCGGATTTAGAACAGTATAAGCACCTTTTGCAAAGCCGTAAGCTAATAAAAAGAAACAAAGTAAAGAAATGAACATAATGAATCGAACAAATTTATTGTATTTCAATTTTCACACCACCAGAAAAGGAAATATTTTCATTTATTAATCATTATTACCATATTAAATTTAGAATTGCACGAAAAAACCTGCCTTCTAAAAATGAAGACAGGTAGACATACTTTATGAAGCGCGTTTTAATTCTTTTACTTCTAATTTTTTTTCATTGTTTAAGAAGTAATAAGCCATTCCGACACCTACAGAACCACCTATAATATTACCGAATGTAACTGGGATTAAATTATGCAGTACATCACCAAATGTAAACGTCACTTCATGTGGTAAAATATATGATAATACAAAGACAGCAATATTTGCGATACTATGTTCATAACCAGAGAAGAAGAAAGCAAATACTAATAAGAAGACCAGCAATATTTTAGCAAGGTCATCTTTAAATCTAGTTGGTAAGAAACAAGCAAGACAAACAAGCCAGTTACATAAAACACCTTTAAAAAATAAGTGGAAAAATGATGCATGAATTTTATGGTCAACTACACCATTTAAAAAATGATCAGCAGGGAAATCTTTCGCTAAACCAGTTAAATAATATATAAATGCAAAAATAAGCGCACCAATAATATTGCCTGAGTAACATGCAATCCAATTTTTTACTAAATCAAGTTTAGACGTTTTTTTAGCTAATGTTGAGAAAGTAAAATACATAGTATTACTAGTAAATAATTCCCCACCACCGTAAATAATCATAATTAATGCTGTAGCGAAAACGAATGGATATGCTATAGATGAAAATGGCGAATCCTGTAATCTAAATAATTCAGCTAATTTTAAACAGACAATCAAAATAAAGCTTATATAAATTGAGGCTAATGCAGCACGAGTTAAATATTTAATTAAGCTTTGATCTAATATTTTCTTTTTTTTAAGAGCTAAATCGATACAATATTGGATACTATCTCGTTCCAATTGGTTTCACTCCCTATGGGTTCTTTAAACACATTCATAGTATACAAATAAAAAACGATTAAAAGTTTGTGAAACTGTGAACAAATTATGAAAAGTAAAATTGAATACATCAATGCAATATTATCTACGAAAATAACCATTCTTTATTATTTTTACTTTACAATTGTAAATAATCGTCTTAGTACTGGTCGAAGATATACTATAATTTTAAGGAAAACAAATATGAGTTTGAAGACAAGAAGGGATCGTAATTAATAAAAATTACTATTCAGTTTTAAGTTGCGGGTAAAGACTATTTTATGGGAAGGTGATTTTGATGGAAAATGAGTTTGAAGCAAAATTTGATGCATTACTAAAAAAATACACAGAATTGTTATTAGGGGATTGGTCAGAGGAAAAGCAAGCAAAAGTAGAGAAGTGGGTTATGTACACATACATATCTAAATCAATGCCTGCTTTAGTAAAGCACTGGAATGATACGTACCCACAAGCAAAAGATGAAGTCGTTAATTTAATAAAAGAAATTAAAACATTAAATGATCAGCATAGAGAGGCTATGGCTAATAAAAACAAGCAATAATACTTATCCATAATTTTCAAAGATGACGGCATCAATAAATTATGATAATATAATTTTAAGTAAGGGCATACAATTTTCAATAAACAAAATTCGACAAATTATTAAATAATTGTTTTAACAAATTTCATAAGATGATACATTAATATTATATATAGAGAGAAAAGTTAAGATTAATTCTGGGGGTAGAGTAATGGAACAAGTTATGAAGAATGCTTTTTTATTTATGTCTAAAAATAAGTTTTTAACTAAAATGGCTAAGAAATATGGCCTAAGATTTGGTGCAGGGCGTTTTGTTGCAGGCGAAACAATCGATTTAGCTACAAAAGTTATTAAGGACTTAAATAAAAAGAATTTAAAAGTAACAATTGATTATCTTGGTGAATTCGTAGACACTGTTGAGGAAGCAAATGAAATGGCTACTTCTTGTATTGAAGCAATTGAAGCGATTGGTAAAGAGAAATTAAATTCTCAATGCTCGCTAAAAATGACTTCAATGGGTCTTGATATTTCGGACGAGCTAGTATTAGCGAATATGCGTCGTATTTTAGAGGCAGCTAAAAAGAATGGCGTATTTGTTACAATCGATATGGAAGATTTCTCTCGTTGTGAAAAAACGATTCGTATCTTTAAACAATTAAAATCTGAGTACGATAATATCGGAACGGTTATTCAAGCTTATTTATACAGAACTGAAAGCGACATTACAGATCTAAACAGTTTAAACCCAAATTTACGTTTAGTAAAAGGGGCTTATAAAGAGCCTGCTGAAGTAGCATTCCCAGAGAAAAAAGATGTGGATGAAAACTTCAAAAAAATCATTAAAATGCACTTATTAAACGGTAACTTTACTGCAATTGCTTCTCATGATGAAGCAATGATTGAGTACACAAAACAATTAGTAAAAGAGCATAATATTCCAAATGAACAATTTGAGTTCCAAATGTTATACGGAATTCGTACAGAGCGTCAATTAGAGCTTGTTAAAGAAGGATATAACATGCGAGTTTATGTTCCTTATGGTACTGACTGGTATGGATACTTCATGCGTCGCTTAGCAGAGCGTCCTGCAAACGTAGCATTCGTATTAAAAGGTATGTTCAGTAAATAATTTTAAAATTAAAGGCTAACTAAAAAGGATTGAGTGAGGATCCTTTTTAGTCAGCCTTTTTCTCTTTATTTACAGGATTTTTTTGTGATAAGTAAGTTATTAGTAAAACAACATTATTCATATAATTGCTAAAATCATAATTGTCCTAGTTTTGCTATTAAGTATTTTAGTGAAAAAGTTTACTGCCCCATGTTTTTTTTACCGTACTGTTGATTGTTACTTTGTCTTCCTTTTTCTTGCCCTTGATCTCCATGACTCGCATTACCTTGAACACTTGCTGCACTAACTCCACCCTTTGATGGGTTTCTTTCACGTTTCATTTCTTATCACCTCCATTTCTTAGACTAACCTAATTAAATAAACTTATTAGTAAAAAATGGTTTTAGATGAAAAAAATAAAGGAAAAGGAAAATGGTTTAAGGTCGAGAAAAAGACTTTAAACTAAATTGTAAAATTTTATTAATTTGAACTTTTTGTTTATTGCGAAAAATGAGAATTTATCATATAGTGAAAGAAGAGGTGCTCATTTGCTACGGATTGTTCTATCTTGAAAGTGAATGAGTATTCATTCAAGAAACGAGGAGGAGAAATGCATATGATCCAAAGAATTAAAAAAGCCGCTGTACTCGGCTCCGGTGTGATGGGATCTGGTATCGCTGCACACTTGGCAAATATAGGTATTCCAACATTACTACTTGATATTGTACCAAGAGAACTATCTGAGGAAGACGCTGCAAAAGGTCTTACTACAGACTCCATAGAATTCCGTAATCGATTTAGTCAAACGGCTATTCAGAAATTATTGAAACAAAAGCCAGCTCCTCTTGCATCAAAGAAAAACTTATCATTAATTCAAGCGGGTAACTTTGAAGACGATATGAGTCGTTTAAATGAAGTTGACTGGATTATTGAAGTAGTTGTTGAAAATTTAGCAATTAAAAAACAAGTATTGGCTAAGGTAGATGCATTTCGCAAACCTGGTTCAATCGTAAGTTCAAACACATCTGGTATTTCCATTGAAGCAATGTCTGAAGATTGTTCAGATGACTTCAAAAAACATTTCTTAGGCACTCACTTTTTTAACCCACCACGTTATTTAAAATTATTAGAAGTTATTCCTACTAAACATACATCTGAAGAAGTACTTACATTTATGAAAGCTTTTGGAGAAGACGTCTTAGGGAAAGGCGTTGTATTAGCTAAAGATACTCCTAACTTTATTGGAAACCGTATCGGAACATATGGATTACTTGTAACTGTACAAGAAATGCTAAAAGGCGGATACAGTGTTGGAGAAGTTGACTCTATTACTGGTCCAATGATTGGGCGTCCTTCTAGTGCAACATTCCGTACATTGGATGTAGTTGGATTAGATACATTCATCCACGTTGCAAACAATGTATATGACCTTGTAGAAGGCGAAGAGAAGGAAGTATTTAAAGTTCCTGAATTTATGAAAGAAATGGCAAATCGTAAATGGCTTGGAAGCAAGTCAGGGCAAGGATTTTTCTTAAAGCAAGGTAAAGAGATTTTAGAATTAGATCCAAGCACATTTGAATATGGGGAAAGAAAAAGCTTGCGTACGGCATCAACTGAAAGTATTAAACAAGTTAAGGGCTTAGCCAATAAATTGAAAGCGCTTGTATATGCTGATGATCGTGCAGGTAATTTCTTATGGAGCATCATTAGCCCGGTGTTAGTGTACTCTGCTGAATTGTCTGGTGAAATTTCTGATAACATCGTTGGAATTGACCAAGCAATGAAATGGGGATTTGGTTGGGACTTAGGACCGTTTGAAATTTGGGATGCAATTGGTGTATCTAAATCCGTTGTTCGAATGGAGAGCGAAGGTTTAACTGTCCCAAATTGGGTTAAGAGTATGATCGATAATGGCAACGAAACTTTCTACAAGCAAGACAACGGAGTTACTAGCTTCTATCACAATGAAAAGTATGAAGAACTAGTAAGAAATGATAAAGAAGTTAAGTTAAGCGTCTTAAAGGAGCAAGGTCGAATTATTAAACAAAATTCTGGAGCAAGTTTAATTGACCTTGGAGATGGAGTTGCTTGTTTAGAATTCCATACGAAGAGCAATGCAATTGGTATGGATATTACGCAAATGGTTAACTTCGCAGTTGATGAGGTTTCCAAGAATTATAAAGGCTTAGTGATTGGTAACCAATCTAAGAATTTCTGCGTTGGTGCTAATTTAGCCATGATCTTAATGGAAGCACAAGATGACAACTACTTTGAAATTGAAATGGTTGTGAAAGCATTCCAACAGGCAATGATGAAAATTAAATACTCTGATAAGCCTGTAGTAGTTGCTCCTTATGGAATGTCACTTGGCGGCGGTGCTGAGATTTGTTTACCAGCTGCTAGTGTAGTAGCGTCAGCTGAAACTTATATGGGGTTAGTAGAAGTTGGAGTAGGCTTAATCCCAGGCGGTGGCGGTAGTAAAGAGCTTTATATTAAACAATTAAAAGAGTTCCCAGAAGGAGTTCAATTTGACCTACAAGCCCTTGCTAATCGAGTATTTGAGACGGTTGCAATGGCAAAAGTTTCTACTTCTGCTCAAGAAGCATTTGAAAATGGTTTCTTAAACCATAATGACCGTAAAGTGTTTAATGCAGATCATTTAATTTATGAAGCAAAGCAACGTGTACTTGAGTTATATGAAGGTGGATATAGTGCACCTATTCGCGAAAAAGTACCTGTAGTTGGTGAATCTGGTTATGCCACTTTATTAGCTGGTGCAAATTCTATGTATTACTCTGGCTATATAAGTGAGCATGATTTAACAATTGCTAAAAAACTAGCGTACGTAATTGCAGGTGGTAAAGTACCGTTTGGAACGCTTGTAGATGAAGAGTATTTATTAAATATAGAGCGTGAAGCATTTATAAGTTTAATTTCTGAAATGAAATCCCAAGCACGTATGCAACATATGCTTGTTAAAGGAAAACCGTTACGTAATTAATGGGAGATGGAGGGAAGAACATGAGAGAAGCTGTTATTGTAGCGGGTGCAAGAACACCTGTAGGTAAATCGAAAAAAGGATCACTAGCAACGGTTCGTCCAGATGATCTAGGGGCATTAGTTGTAAAGGAAACATTAAAACGCGCAGGAAATTATGATGGTCCAATCGACGATATTATTTTTGGTTGCTCTTCACCAGAGGCTGAGCAAGGATTTAATATGGCACGAAACATTGGTGCATTAGCGGGATTATCACATTCAGTGCCTGGAATTACAGTTAACCGTTATTGTTCTTCTGGCCTACAAAGTATTGCTTTTGCTAGTGAACGTATTATGTTAGGTCACTCTGAGGCTATTATTGCAGGCGGAGCAGAATCAATGAGCTTACTTCCAATGGGAGGGCATGTTGCTCGTTTAAATAGTAGATTAGTAGAAAATGCACCTGAATATTATATGGGAATGGGCCATACTGCAGAGCAAGTTGCTAATCGATATGGTATTTCGAGAGAAGATCAAGATGCTTTTGCAGTACGCAGTCATCAGCGTGCGGCAGCTGCTATTAAAGAAGGCCGTTTTGTTGACGAAATCGTTCCAGTTGATGTAACTCTTCGTTCAGTAAACTCGAATCATAAATTAGAAGAAAAGCATTTCACTTTCTCTCAAGACGAAGGTGTTCGAGAAGGGACTTCTTCTGAAGTATTAGCTAAATTAAGACCGGCATTTAATGTGAGAGGTTCTGTGACAGCAGGAAATTCTTCACAAACAAGTGATGGTGCAGCAGCGGTATTAGTAATGGACCGTGAAAAAGCGGAGGCTGAAGGGTTAAGCCCTCTATTAAAATTCCGATCTTTTGCAGTAGCTGGAGTAGCTCCTGAAGTTATGGGAATTGGGCCAGTTGAAGCAATTCCAAAAGCGTTAAAATTAGCAGGATTAAGCATATCTGATATCGGCTTATTTGAACTAAATGAAGCATTTGCTTCTCAATCAATTCAAATTATTCGTCATTTAGGACTTGATGAGAACCGAGTAAACGTAAATGGAGGGGCTATTGCTTTAGGTCATCCACTTGGCTGTACTGGTACTAAGTTAACTTTATCATTATTGCATGAGATGAAGCGTCGTGGTGAGCAGTTCGGTATTGTTACGATGTGTGTAGGTGGCGGAATGGGTGCCGCTGGAGTATTTGAATTAATTTAATCGATCGGTGTTAATAGATTGCTAAAATAGGTTTTCAAATAATTACTTAATTAAATAGGAGGAGTTATTGATGGAAAAAACAATTGGTGATTTACTTAAAGGCGGAAGCTTCTTAACGAATGAAGTGACATTTGATAAAGTTTTTACTCCTGAGGATTTTTCAGATGAGCATAAATTAATTGCGAAAACAACTGAAGAGTTTGTCATTAATGAAGTATTACCTGAGTTAGAGTATTTAGAGCAACATGAATTTGACCGCACAGTAAGATTGTTAAAACAAGCAGGTGAGCTTGGACTTTTAGCTGCGGATGTACCTGAAGAGTATGGTGGAATTGCATTAGACAAAATTAGCTCTGCATTAATAACTGAAAAAATATCCCGCGCCGGCGGCTTCTCACTTTCTCAAGGAGCTCACGTTGGAATTGGAACACTTCCTATCGTATTATTTGGAAATCATGATCAAAAGCAAAAATATTTACCTGGTTTAGCATCAGGCGAGAAATTTGCTGCTTACGCATTAACTGAACCAGGTTCGGGGTCAGATGCATTAGGAGCTAAGACTGTTGCTAAATTAAATGCTGAAGGAACTCACTATATTTTAAATGGTGAAAAACAATGGATTACAAACTCAGCTTTTGCTGATGTATTTGTTGTTTATGCAAAAATTGATGGAGAGCACTTCTCAGCATTCATTGTTGAAAGAGAATTTGAAGGTGTTTCAACTGGCCCAGAAGAAAAGAAAATGGGTATTAAATCTTCTTCTACTCGCACATTGATATTAGAGGATGTAAAAGTTCCAGTAGAAAACCTTTTAGGTGAAATTGGAAAAGGTCACGTTATTGCATTTAATATTTTAAATATTGGTCGTTATAAATTGGCTGTAGGTACAGTTGGTGGTTCAAAACGTGCTTTAGAATTATCAGCAATCTATGCGAATCAACGTCAACAATTCAAAACGCCAATTGCTAAATTTAGTTTAATTCAAGAAAAATTAGCAAGTATGGCTACAAAAATTTATGCGAGTGAAAGCTCAGCATATCGTACTGTAGGACTTTTTGAAGACCGCTTCAGTCAATTAACAGAAGAGCAAGCAAAAGATCCTAAAGCAGTTGCAGCAGCTGTGGCTGAGTACGCTATTGAATGTTCATTAAACAAATTCTTCTGTTCAGAAGTATTAGACTATGTAGCTGATGAAGGCGTACAAATCCACGGTGGATATGGTTTCATGGCTGAATACGAAATTGAGAGAATTTACCGTGATTCACGTATTAATCGAATTTTTGAAGGTACAAATGAAATTAATCGTTTAATTGTACCAAGCACATTCCTTCGAAAAGCAATGAAGGGAGAACTACCATTACTTCAACAAGCACAACAAATTCAAGAAGAATTAATGATGTTAATGCCATCAGAAGTTGGGGATGCGCCGTTAGAGCAAGAAAAATATCTAGTACGTAATGCAAAGAAAATTGCGATTATGATCGCAGGTTTAGCGGTTCAAAAGTTCGGTAAAGCATTAAGTAACGAACAGGAAATTCTAGTAAATATTGCAGATATCGTTAGCAATGTATACGCAATGGAATCGACAGTTCTGCGTACTGAAAAAGCAATTAATAAAGTAGGGCTTGAAAAATCAAATCAAAAATTACTTTATACTCAAGTATTCTGCCAAGAAGCATTTAACGAAATCGAAGCACATGCTAAAGAAACACTTGTAGCTGTTGAGTCTGGAGATACTTTACGAATGATGACTTCAGCACTTCGTAAGTTTACACGCCACACGCCAATTAATGTAATTGCGAAAAAGCGTGAAATTGCAGCTAATGTATTAGACGAGGAACGTTATACTGTATAATTTAAAAAAACTGCTGATTTTAGATCGGCAGTTTTTCTTTAATTTAATTCGTTTAAAAGGATAATTTTCCCATGGATTGTGCCATACTAGTATAAGTTGAGTTATATTTAAGTGATTAGTCGAAGGTTTTTGGGAATTACCATGGTATTTTAGAATAATATATGATTTTTTGTTAAAAAATGTATCAAAACACGAACGTTCTACTAGTGAAACGTGATTATTATGCTATAATATTGATGTGCGACAAATTATTACAGAATTTTCGAACGGAAGTATTTTAACTCGCATATTCCCTGTGATAAAATAGAATTTGGGAGGAGTTGCTAAATGAGTATCATTTTTTATACATATCCAAAATGTGGAACTTGTCGAAAAGCTGCTTCATGGCTAAAAGAACATAATATTACAGTAGAAGCAATTGATATTACATTAAATCCACCTTCAAAGGAATTACTTGCTGATATTTATAAAGCAAGTGGACTTTCTATAAATAAATTATTTAATACAAGTGGCGTTAAATATCGTGAGCTTGGATTGAAGGATGTTATTCCAACAAAAACTGAGGACGAGCTATTAGAACTACTAAGTTCCGATGGTAAATTAATTAAAAGACCTCTAGTTTTTAATGGAGATCAAGCAACAGTTGGTTTTAATGAAGAAGTATTTGAAAAAGTTTGGTTATAAAATAACTATAAAATTTAAGGTAATTAATCAGAGGAGGATTTCACAATGTCAATTCCAAAGGAACTACGTTATTCAGAAGAACATGAGTGGGTAAAAGTTGAAGGTAATAAATACTATATCGGTATTACTCATTTTGCTCAATCAGAGCTTGGAGATATCGTATTTGTTGAGCTACCAGAAGTAGGCGACGATCTTACTATCAATGAGCCATTCGGTAGCGTTGAGTCTGTAAAAACAGTATCTGAACTTTATGCTCCAATCAGCGGTAAAGTAATTGAAGTAAATGCTGATCTAGATGAAAATCCTGAATTCGTAAACGAATCTCCTTACGAAAAAGCATGGATGGTAGTTGTTGAAGCTACAAACGCTTCTGAACTTGATGAGTTAATGACTGCTGGTCAATACGAAGAAATGATTAACCAAGACTAATTATCTTACATTAAGCGTCCTTTTGGGGCGCTTTTATTTATAGAAATTTCATTGATAAAACATCAAGACAAGTTGGATGATTCAGAGCGGCGTTATACTAGGCAGTAATTAGAATCGCAAACAGTTGAAGTAACGAAGAACGCGTGCGTTTGCCAATAGTCTGAAGTGTCCACATGGGTGTTTTTTTAAATTTATGTGTATAATTGCAGTAATAAAGCTTAACTTATTTACATAAAACATAATTTAAAGGGACATTTTCATTTAGGGAAAAAAAGGAAACAACAAAGGGAAAATCGAATATACTATATACAAAAGATTTTTAGTCAAAAGTTTTTGAGTCCTATACATTAGGTGATGCCCAGTGAATATTGAAGATCAAAGAAAAGTTATCATTGTCGAAGGTACTACTGATAAGAGAAAAATACAGACGATTATAAAGGAGCCTGTAGATATTATCTGTACGAATGGTACAGTTGGTACTTCAAAGCTAGATGAGCTTGCTGAAATGTTAGATTTAAGAGAAATTTATGTGTTAGTCGATGCAGATGAGGCTGGTGAGAAGCTTAGAAGATTGTTAAAAAGAGAATTTCCACAGGCTGAACATCTGTACATTGATCGAAGTTATCGAGAAGTAGCAACAGCTCCAAGTCAACATTTAGCAAGTGTATTATTAGGAGCGGATATTTCAGTATTTACGGATTATTTACGAACAAATTAAAGAGGAATAATGATCATGCAGCAATGGACAAAGACAGATTTAATGCAAAGAATACAGTCAAAAGAGACTACCGTGATTTATATATATACCGCAATGTGTGGTACATGCCAAGTAGCATCAAAAATGCTAGAAATTGTTAACGAGATTCTGCCGAATTTACCAATGAGTAAGGTAAATATTAATGAAATTGTGGAGGAAGCTCAAAGCTGGAAGATCGAAAGTGTACCTTGTTTACTTATTTTTGAAAATGGGGAAATGAAACAAAAAATCTACGCTTTCCAATCTGTTCCATATTTACATGAACTGTTAAAAAAATATAATTTATATATTAAACGATGAGCGCATTCAAAATGATGCGCTCTTTTTTAATTGCCTTAAACTATTTCCTGTTTTTAGACATATTTCTCGGGAAATGAGTTGAATTGTGTAGAAATAATATTAAATAATAGATTTTTATCAAGTAAATGTCGAGCGAAATATAAAGAACACACCTCTAATCTATGAGAAAATAGATTAAAGAATCCAAAAAGAGGTGTTTAAGATGGAAATTAAGGAGTGGGTTGGACAAGCTAAAAACTTATTTATAAAAAAAGAATATTTACAAATTATTTTACCAATTGAAGAAAAAATAGTAGAGTTTAACGGAATAAATGAAAAACTATTTGTTAGATTTAGCAAAAAGGCACCTTTTATTGAGGTAATCGATCGCTCAATACCTCAACTTAGAGTTAACTTTACAAAAGATGGATGGGAATCGCTATATTCAGGTTCGCAGAGATTAAGTCTATTGTTAAAGCTAAAGGATGCTTCATTTGATGGGAATTACCGCTTATTACTACTGATTGAAACAATTTTTCAATATACAAGTGTAGAAAGTGATAAAAAACTTTTGGAAAATTGTTGACAACTTGTGTCTAAGTTTGTAGAATTGGACTTACGTTAAAGAAATACGTTAAACAACTTAATATATCGTAAGATTAACTCTTATCGAGAGAGGTGGAGGGACTGTGCCCTATGAAACCCAGCAACCGTCAATGATCGTCATTGAAATGGTGCTAATTCCTGCAAAGCAAATTGCTTTGAGAGATGAGAGAAAGGAATACTTTTTGTATGTAAAACCTTTCTGCTCATGTGAGTTGAAAGGTTTTTTTGTATTATGCGACTAAAAAAGTACGTTCTTACAAAAAATTGAAGAATGAGTTGTTAGAATGTTTTGAAAGGAGAACTAGTATGATTCAAATAAATAAT
Organism: Bacillus sp. AFS017336; assembly: GCF_002555445.1. Classification (NCBI taxonomy): domain Bacteria; kingdom Bacillati; phylum Bacillota; class Bacilli; order Caryophanales; family Bacillaceae; genus Bacillus; species Bacillus sp. AFS017336. The sequence continues at coordinate 60,191 of NZ_NUCO01000017.1, read as the reverse complement.
GTAAGTAAAATATACAAGGGTAAAAAAGGCACAGTTACCGCGGTACAAAATGTATCGTTAACGATTAGTGCAGGTGAGATTTTTGGCATGATCGGATATAGCGGCGCAGGGAAAAGTACGCTATTACGTATGCTAAACGGACTTGAATCACCAACATCAGGTGAGGTTATTATTAATGGTCAATCTATTTCGAAATGTTCATCTAGTCAATTAAGAAAAGCAAGACAGAAAATAGGAATGATTTTCCAACATTTTAATTTATTATGGTCAAGAACTGTATTAGAAAATATACTTTTCCCACTTGAAATTGCTAAAGTACCTAAACAGGAAAGCATTACTCGTGCGAAGGAATTAGTCAAACTAGTGGGACTTGAAGGAAGAGAAAATGCTTATCCTTCTGAACTAAGTGGTGGACAAAAGCAACGTGTTGGAATTGCAAGAGCATTAGCTAATAATCCAGATGTTCTTTTATGTGATGAAGCAACTTCTGCATTAGATCCAGAAACTACTGATTCAATCTTAGCTTTGCTTACAAATATTAATAAGCAGTTAGGTATTACGATTATTCTAATCACACATGAAATGCATGTTATCCAGAAAATTTGCCAACGAGTTGCCGTAATGGAAAATGGACAAGTTGTAGAAGAAGGCCATGTTGTAGATGTATTTACACGTCCTAAACAATCAATTACGAAGAAATTTGTAAAGCAAATTAAAGGCACAGATGAAGAATTGGACAATGAAGTGATTTCTAAAAGTGTTGGGAATGATAATACTTACAAGCTAACGTTTAAAAATGGACAAGCAGACCAACCGCATATTTCTGAAGTAGTAAAACACTTTGAAATTGAAGTTAATATTTTGCAAGGGAAAATTGTTCAAACCGCTGAAGGATCTTATGGGACTATGAAAATTCAACTTGTTGGTGATAGAAATAACATCAAAGAGGCAATTTCTTATTTAGAATCAAAACAAGTTGAAGTGGAGGTAGCATAAGATGGCACAACTTTTTCAAAATGTCGATTGGGAAGCGATGCGAATAGCCACTCAAGAAACATTATTTATGACAGTTATAGGTGCGGTGGCAACGTTTATTTTTGGAATAATAATCGGTTTATTCTTATTTTTAACTAGTAAAGACCAACTTCTTGAAAATAAATTTTTTAATACAATCCTAGCAGCGTTTGTAAATATTTTTCGTTCAATACCGTTTATCATATTAATCATTTTACTAATTCCATTTACAATCTTTATTCTTGGTTCAATGCTTGGTGCAAAAGCAGCATTACCTGCACTTATAATCGGTGCTGCACCATTCTACGCAAGAATGGTTGAAATAGGCTTACGTGAAATAGATAAAGGTGTAATTGAAGCTGCAAGAGCAATGGGAGCTAGTACTTTCACAATCATCGTAAAAGTGTTAATTCCAGAAGCGTTACCAGCAATTATTTCAGGTTTAACTGTTACTACTATTGCAATTGTTGGTTATACAGCAATGGCAGGTGTAGTAGGTGGTGGTGGACTTGGTAACTTAGCATTTATGGAAGGGTACCAACGTTCAAATAACGAAGTTACATTTGTTGCGACAGTTATTATTTTATTAATCGTGTTTATTCTTCAATTTATTGGTGATTTAATTACAACAAAAATAGATAAAAGAGCTTAATGATATTAGGGAGGAAACGACAATGAAATTCAAAAGAATCGCAGGCGTTTTAGGAGCAGGTGTATTAGCATTATCTTTAGCAGCATGTGGTGCTAATAGTAAAGATAAAGAATTAGTAGTAGGTGCATCAAATGTACCTCACGCAGTTATTTTAGAACAAGCTAAACCAATTCTTAAAAAAGAAGGAATTAACTTGAAAATTGTTAAATTCCAAGATTATGTTTTACCAAATAAGGCATTAGCTTCAAAAGAATTAGATGCAAACTATTTCCAACACATTCCTTATTTAGAGTCTCAAATGAAAGAAAATGGTTATAAATTTGAAAACGCTGGTGGTATTCACATCGAGCCAATCGGTGTTTACTCTAAAAAATATAAGAGCTTAGATGATCTACCAGATGGAGCTAAAATCATCATGAGTAGCTCTGTAGCTGACCATGGTCGTATGTTAAGCTTATTACAACACGAAGGTTTAATTAAACTTAAAGCAGGTATTGATCCAACTACTGCTCAAATTAAAGACATCGCTGAGAATCCAAAACACTTAAAATTCGAAGCTAATGTTGACGCTGGTATGCTTCCAAAAGTTTATCAAAACAATGAAGGTGACGCAGTATTAATCAACACAAACTATGCAATTGATGCTGGACTAAATCCAATGAAAGATGCAATTGCTTTAGAAGGAAAAGATTCTCCATACGTAAACATTGTTGCTGTTCGTAAAGGTGATAAAAACAAAAAAGAAATCAAAGAACTTGTTAAAGTATTACACTCTAAAGAGATTCAAGATTTCATTATTAAAAAATATAAAGGTGCTGTAGTGCCTGTAAGCCAATAATGAATTAGAGGGGATGTCTCATTTTGAGACATCCTCTTTTTTTGGGGGAGAGGCGATACTTCGTATTGTAGCTGTTTTTACTGTTTTGTTCATAAAGTGTGGGGATTTGTTCATAAGATGATTTGGCCACTAAATCCCTGCTTTTATTATTTTGAAAAACACGAACACTATGTGAACTATATTGAAATAGCTGTGAACTCCGTTGATATAACACTAATTCTCGTTGATATACTGAAGTTACTCGTTGATATAAATCAGTTACTCGTTGATATACTGCTTTTTCAAATGTTAAATCCTAAAAACTTGGGAGAATAATGAACTCCATTTAATAAAAGGCACAAAAAAACCCGCAAGGAATCCCAATTTCCTTGCGGGTTTAGTACTAATTTTTCACTAGAACATCATTTACAGGTGAGACTGGTGTTCGACCAGCCATGACCTCGATAATATTTTTAGCAGCGATCTCTGACATAGCATCGCGTGTTTCATATGTTGCATTACCGATATGGGGTGTTAAAACAACATTTGTTAGTGATTTTAGTTCTTCTGTGATTTTTGGTTCGAATTCGAATACATCTAATGCAGCACCGGCAATTACGCCGTCTTTTAAAGCAATTACTAATTCCTGCTCGTTCACTAATGGGCCTCTAGCAGCGTTTATAAAAAATGCAGTATCTTTCATTTTTGCGAACTCTTCTTTACCAAACAAATGGTGTAGCTCCTGTTTATAAGGGCAGTGAAGTGTTATATAGTCAGAAGTCTGTATTAATTCTTCTAATGATACATAAGTTGCATTTAATTCTTGTTCAAGCTCTTTACTTAATCTTCTTGGTTGATTATAAATAATATTCATATTAAATGCCTTAGCACGCTTAGCTACTGCTTGTCCGATATTTCCAAAACCAAAAATTCCAATCGTTTTTCCGGAAACTTCTGTTCCTCTAAAAAATAATGGAGCCCATCCTTCGAAACCTTTTGTGCGGCAAAGTTCATCTCCTTCGACTATTTTTCTAGAAATAGCTAAAAGAATTCCAAAAGTTAACTCCGCAGTTGCGTCCGTAGAAACCATAGGGGTGTTTGAAACATGGATTCCTTTACTAGATGCATAATCAACATCGATATTATTAAATCCTGCTCCGTAATTAGCGATAATTTTTACATTTTTAGCTGAATCAATTACTCTTTTTGTAATAGGAGTAGATAGCAAACTTAAAATTGCATCAACCTCACTAACTAATTCACACAATTGGTCCTCAGTAATTAATTGCTCGTTTTCAAAAACAGTAACATGATGATCTTTTAAAAGTTCCTCAGCCTTTTCTGGAATTTTACCTGCTACTAAAATATGTGCCAAAATAGAAACCTTCCTTCAACAATTTAATTTTATGGATGTTAACTTTTTAATTATAAATGAAGTTTTAAGTTTTTGTTTATTTAGTATTTGGCTGATTAGAGAATATATTTACTTTTTAGTTTGTTTAGTAAAAATCCACATTTATTATTTGGAGACAAAAAAAGCAGACAAAGGTCTGCTTTTTATTAATATCTATTATGATTTAAACTTGCGGTAGAGGGCGTATGGTTTACTGAATAAAACTTATTTAAAGATCGATCTACATATACCCAACCCTTCCAGCCTAAGTGAATTGTGTCTTTTAGGAAAAACTTATCGTAATCATGAGAAGAAAAATCAGCTACATGGAAACCTGCATCTCCAATTTGTTTTTTTACCTTTTTGTAATAAACCTCTCTAACTTTTTTAGGGAATCCGGCGTAATCATACCAAGGTCCATTTACTGGAACGGAAATAAACAACGCTTTAGTATGCTCTTGCTTTAATACCGCTAATACCATTTGAAGGTCATCATATTCTGGTGATACGCTATAGCTTTTATTTCGTTTAGAATTTTTAAATGTAACAAGGCGATTTTGTATATATTTTTTATAGTATTTATTATTAATCCCAAAATGGTTCGAACTGGATTGACTACGACCTATTTTATCGGCGGCTTTAGCAACTTTATTCCAGGGTAAATCTTCATACTTTGATTTTGTTAAGTGGAAATTTTTATCTGGATCCATAATAACAGTTTCAAAAAGATCTTTCTTTTCAAGTATTTTAAAATATGTGTAAGCTAGAGGCTTTTCAACAAATGCCTTGAACTTAATTTTTTTGTTAGTTGAAGTTAATGCTTTTAATTGTGTTACTAACAAAGAGTCTTTTTTTATGATAGATAGTGTTAAAAGCCTCTTTGCAGCCTGTTTCTTTACTGAACGATTAATTGTATTATTAAGAACGAATGAATAAGTTTGAAGCGCAGAATAATTTGGTGAAAAATGAGTATTATTAATTCCACGTCGAATAAACCATTGTGGAGACAAGACAAATACGATTTTTTTATTTTTTATTCCATCACCTAAAGAGGCTAAATCAAGAAAATGAACGAGACTTTGTGATCCTCCTCTACCAATTAAATATGGGGTGAATTCATTTTTTTCTCCCATAAAAAATCTAGAAGGATGGAAGGTGTCTCTTCTGGCAAGTTCAGAAGACCCAAAAATCGGTAAAAATTTCGGGTCGGTTAACATTTTATCTTGAAGTAAAGTGCCTTGAAATGTTTTAGGGTTTAAAGATGCTGCTGTGTTATTTAAACGCTCTTTTGTAATAAAAAGTTCATAAAAAGAATTTGGAAGATATAGGGCAAGTAAAAATATGAAAATAGCCGTTATCATACCAAAAAATTGGACCTTTTTCATCTTCTAGCCTCTAGAATTGAAATAATCTTATTTGGTGTTGCCCACTCCTCGCGATCAAAGTCAGAAATCGTTACGTTAATACCGATTTGTTCCTCAATTTCGACTAATAAGCTAACCGTTCCAAATGAATCTAATAATCCATCTTCGAAAATAAGTACATCTGGGTTTTCGATGACTTCATCCGTATTACATAAATCAGCTAAAATTTTTAAAACTTCTTCTCTTAAATTTTCCATTATATAGATGGCTCCTTTAGTTCACTAGATGTCCTGAAAATATTAAAAATCCAAAACAAATAAAGTGAAATGTAATAATGATCGCTAATACATGTGTTAGTTTATTATTTTTCCAAAGCTTTTTTTTCTTATTGAACTGTTCAAACCAATCAAAACTACACATCAATATTGCTTGATATAAGCCATAGAGTAGATAATTTATTTGAAGTCCATGCCATGCACCCATTACTAAAAATAGGGTGGTATATCCGATATATGAGATATTTCTTCTGTTTTTAATGATTTTTTTCTTTGTAAGTAAGAATACAATTCTCATATATATATAGTCTCGAAACCAAAAAGATAGGCTCATGTGCCAGCGATTCCAAAAATCTTTTATATTCCGGCTAATAAATGGCATATTAAAGTTTTCAGGGGTTTTAATACCTACTAAATAGCTGACACCGATCGCAAATGCACTATAGCCTGCAAAATCAAAAAATAAATACAAACTATATGCATACATATACGTCAGATTTGAAACAAATGTATGACCTAATGCAAACTGAGTTTCAAGGATGTGTGTGTTAATTAAATATCCAATTATATATTTATAGAGAAAACCAATGAATATTTTATGAATTCCAAATTGAAAATACTCACGATATTCACTAGCTGTTAGTACCTTTTGAGAATCCTGTTGAAATCTTCTAAATCGATCGATTGGACCAGAAGAAATAGTTGGGAAAAACAATAAAAACCTCAAGAAATCAGCAGTTTTAATTTCCTTTATACTTTGGTCACGAAGTTCGATAATTACTTGTGTTGTCTTAAACGTTAAATAGGATATCCCTAAAAAACCTAAGATTGTAGTACTTTCAAAGAGTGGTGATACCTTTACAATAATTAAAGGTAAAATCGATAAAAATACACTTGAGTAATAAACAAAGGAATGGTTCGCTTTCTTTCGATAAATACCATAACCTTTTATTAAAATGACTACCCAGAAGATATAGCCAACTAAATAGAATGTTTGTATTTTAGAAGAGGAAAAGATTATTAATAAAAACACAAAAGTAAGAAACGATGTGTAGTTAGTTAATCTTTTTCCTAAAAAGCCTATTATGACCGCTGGGATTAATAGAACAAATAAAATACCAAAAAACGTAAAAGTACCATATGGAATCATTGGTATACTTGCTCCAATAATTTTTTTCGATCTACTTTACCATTAGTAGTCATTGGCAAACTTGATTGATAGCTAAATTTTCTTGGTATCATATAAGTTGGCATAAATTTAGTTAATTCTTCTTTTAAAAAACGTGTTAAGTGATATTCCTTTTCGAAATTATGTTCTTTAACGACTACTAGGCAATGTAAATTTATACATTTACCATCCTTCATTTCTGGAAATACAACTGCAGAATGAATTAATGGTAATTTTCTAATGTTATTTTCAATATCTTCAATTTCAATGCGATAACCGTGTAGCTTTATTTGGAAATCAATTCTACCTTTATAGAATAGTAAACCATTTTCAAAGTAACCCGAATCACCAGTTTTATAGGCGTTCATTCCATTGATCTGGTCATAAGCTGCTTCAGTTTTTAATTGATTATTAAGATAGCCTTTACTAACACTTGGACCTGCTATAATAATTTCTCCAGTTGAACCTTCAGGTAGTGGATTTCCCAATTCATCCATAATGTAAATAACAGTATCGTCTTTTGGAGCACCAATCGGTAACGGTGAATATTTGTTGATCACTTCTTCAGTAATTTTTACAAATGTTACTGCAACAGTTGCTTCCGTTGGACCATAAGTATTATAAATCTCCGCATTAGGAAATCGAGATAAAAGCTGTTTAGCGCTATTATTCGAAAGTACTTCACCACAAAAAAGAAAAGTCTTTAATTTAGGTAGGAAGGCTTCGTTAAAATCTGGATTCATCATGCACATCTCTATAAAGGACGGTGTAGATGTCCAAACTTCGAGATTTCTTTCCATTAAATAATCGAATAATAATTTTGGTCGTTCAATCAATGATTTTTCAACAGCGATAAGTGTTCCACCTGATAATAACGAAGGATATAAATCCATCACTGATAAATCAAAAGAGAAAGGTGCTTGATTCAAAAAGCGTTGACCTTTTTGTAAATTAAAATCATTTAAAATCCATCCGGAAAAGCTGCGTAAGTTTTTTTCTGTAATTTGAACTCCTTTTGGATCGCCAGTACTCCCAGAAGTATAAATAATGTAAAATGTTTCATCGTCTTTAACGTAGAAATCAGTTAAAGAATCAATTAGATTTGTAGAACGAATAATCTTTTGTAGTTCGCCAAGATTTATGACTTTAATTGCTTCAAATTCTAATGAAAATTCCTTTGGAGTAATCAATAAAGTTGCTCCAGAGTTAGTTATCATTTTTTTGAGCCTTTCAAAAGGAATCGACTCATCAACCGGGATATAGGCACAACCTGCTTTTACACATCCTAAGAAAGTTGAAATCATCTCTAATTGCATGTGACCATACACAATAATTGGCTTATTTGTAAAATTATTTTTAACAATCCAACTAGCAATGGCATCTGATTGTTGTTTTAAAGTTTTATAAGTTAATGAATAATCACTATTTTGAAAAGCAATCGTGTCTGGGGTATTGATAGCCCATAAATCTATTTGTTCAATAATTGATTTCATCTTTTCACGTCCTAAAAATCGTTATATATATAGGTGCCAGTAAAAGCATCTTTAAATCCATACAAGTACAGTAGTGCAAGTAAAATTGATAAATAAAATGCAGTATAAAACAAAAATCTTAAGGTTTTTGAACGAAAAATATGGATTTTGTCCATTTGTTTTCACCTTTCCTAATTTTTAGCTAGACGTATTATAACACCGTAGAAAAAATAAAAAATTAACCAAACACCCTTTTAATTAAGTGTTAGATAATAAATTATTAAAATTAAGGTAAATTTTTTCTAATGAAAATATAAAGATTAATGGACGAGTTCGTTATTACAATTAAGTAAAGGTGATTTTTGTTGAAGAAGGATAGTGGTTCCTAAAAATCTCTACTCTACAGGGATGGTGGATTGATGAAAAAGTTTTATCTATTAGTGATAACTTGTTTTTTTATTGTAATGTTTCCTCTTTGTAGTTTTATCTGGCATAAAAGCCCTACTAAGGCAAAGGTTTCGAGTCACTTTAAAGAGGTTAAAACGGAATTTTCTACTAACAAAAATAAGAATACGAGAGCAATGGATACCTATTTACGGCAGATTCATTTTAACGGAGTGGTACTTGTTAGAAAAAATGAAGAAAATATTCTTAAAAAGGGATATGGATATCGAAATGTCACTAGTCAGTTACCGAATACACCAAATACTTATTATCCAGTTGCTTCGATTTCTAAATTTTTTGTTGCCACATCGTTAATGCAATTAAAAGAAAAAGGTTTGATCTCTTTTAACGATCCAATTTCAAAATACATACCGAATTTTCCGAATGGATCAAAATTAACTTTATTTCATTTAATTTCACATACTTCTGGAATTAAACTGCAAAAAGAGTTATTTAATACGATTTCATCAACCAATCTAATTAAGGAAATAGTTAAATCAAATAGTCAGTATAAACCGTTAAACAAATGGGACTATAATGACGCAAATTATATGTTACTTGCTTACGTTATTGAGAAAGTAACTGGAAAATCATATGGAGAAAATGTTAAAACAAATATTTTTGATAAAGCGAATATTACTGAAATTGGACAAGGGAATGATTTTTACAAAAATGAGAATCATGCAATAGGATATAAATTAATTCAAACTAACAGCGAACCGAAGCAATTACGACTTCCGAATTTTAGCTACCTACTAGGCTGTGGTGATATTTTTTCAACAGTTACAGGAATACAAAAAATGGACGAGGCACTCTTATCGCATAAACTAATATCCAGTAAAAGTTTTGTTCAATTTACTAAGCCATATCAACATCATTATGCTTTCGGAATTTATATTAAAGGGGGATATGTATATAATCATGGAGTATTTCGTGGAATTGATTGTATAAATGTCTTCGATCCAATCTCAAAAACAATTGTAATCGTCTTTTCTAATAGTCAAAAAATGAAACCAAATACACTTAATGTAGCAATGAAATTGTTTAAATTAGTGTAATAGAATTTGATGATTACTAGAATACTCTTATATAGATAGCAAATTATTTCATAAATCCTTTAAAAGATACTCATACTATTTTTTGATAAAGAAAGTAGGAGGAGTCTAGTGAAAAAACTTGTTTATTATTTCTTATTATTACTAATGATTGGTAGTATTAATTTGAGCTTTACTTTGTCTAGTAATGCCGAAACAAAAACACCAATCAAGGAAAATGCATTAACTCGACATATTAAAATCAGTGAACAAAAATTAAATGATGCACCTATTAAATATCCACAAATCAGTGGAGCACCTAATTCAACAGCTCAACAAACGATAAATAATCTTTTAAAACAAGGGGCAGATACAGCCAATAATAATCGTTTAAAACTATTGGAAGATGAGAAAGAAGCAAAGGCAAAATGGGATTCTAGCCAAGGTCCATGGAGACCTTATGAATATGTTTTTACTTATAAAGTACTTTATAATAATCTTGATAAATTAAGTATCATATATAAAGAATATTCATACACAGGTGGAGCACATGGAATGACAACAGGAACTACATATAATTTTGATGTTAAAACCGGTGAAATAGTTCCACTATCTAAATTAATTAACGAAAATACAAAATCAGTCCAAGAATATGCATATCAACAATTGCAAAAGAAATATAAAGGATATGTTTTAATAAAGTCGCCAAATGAGATTGACTTAAGTGATAAAAATCGACTATGGGCATTTGACCATGCAGGAATCAAGTTGATTTTTAAAGAATACGAAGTAGCTGCATACGCTGCTGGCATGCCTGAAGTCTTTATACCTGTTCAGGTTTATCAATAAACTTCACCACGAAAAAAGAACCTTCATTTTTAGACGAAGGTTCTTTGTGTTTTGTGGTGAAATATACAATGTTCAATATTGGAAAAGGGAATCTCGCCCCATGGAAAGCGAGAATTTGAACAACATACAGCTTTTATTACATTGAAACTATATTGCTGATCGATTGACAAGTTCATTTTTCAACAGCGAAAAAAGAACCTTCATTTAATAGAAGGTTCTTTCCCTTAATTATTTACTAATTTGATTTATGAAATTAGGCTTTTTCGTGAATAATGGTATAGTCTGCATTAAATCATAGTTTTGTTTTAACAATAAAAAGAATAAATTGAACAACTATATAAATAATGAATAATCTAAATTAAGTATGTACGACAGAGTGTGTAAAATCTAATCTTCAATCTGTTCTTTTAATAATAGTGCGTAAAGATCTTCAACTCGTTCGGCCATGAATCTTTGTGAGTCTTCGATTCCTTTGTTGTAAAACATTGGCCCAAGTTTTTGTGATATAAAGTCTAATAGCAGCATTGAACTTAACTCACTAAGTTCTTCGTCTCTTTCGTTTAAGAAATATGTTTGTAGTTGGTTTATCGCAAATTTCTGTTGATCAGGTGAGAGCTTTGTTGATTTAGACATAAAATTCTCCTTTTTATAGATGTAATATTAGATTTTTTATTTCCTATATATATAGTATCTTTATTTATTCTTTTTTTGTGAAAAAAAGTTACACGGAATAAAACTTTTTTGGTAAAATAGTGCACAGCTTGAAAATACTTTTTAATTGCTTTAAGATTAGAATGAGAATAAAATGAGAATGAACTTAAAATAGCCATTTTCTATTTTATAGAATTTTATTTGTATTATTATGGAGGGTGTAAAATGGGAGCTTCTACATTAAAAATAAAAGACCTTCAAGTAGCTATTGAAGGAAAGCAAATTCTTAAGGGTGTAAACCTTGAAGTAAAAGGTGGAGAAATTCACGCAATCATGGGACCAAATGGTACTGGTAAATCAACTTTATCATCTGCTATTATGGGTCATCCTAAATATGAGGTAATTGGTGGTAGCATCGAGCTTGATGGCAACGATGTATTAGAAATGGAAGTTGATGAGCGCGCTCAAGCTGGTCTTTTCCTTGCTATGCAATACCCAAGTGAAATTAGCGGTGTAACAAATGCAGATTTCTTACGTTCTGCAGTGAACGCACGTCGCGAAGAAGGCGATGAAATTTCTTTAATGAAATTTATCCGTACTTTAGATAAAAACATGGAATTCTTAGAAATGGATCCAGAAATGGCTCAACGTTATTTAAATGAAGGTTTCTCAGGTGGAGAGAAAAAACGTAATGAGATTCTTCAAATGATGATGATTCAACCTAAGATTGCAATTCTTGATGAAATCGACTCTGGTTTAGATATCGATGCGTTAAAAGTTGTTTCTAAAGGTGTTAACGAAATGCGTGGAGAAGAGTTTGGTTGCCTAATCATCACTCACTACCAACGCTTATTAAACTACATTACTCCTGACTTCGTTCACGTAATGATGCAAGGTCGCATTGTAAAATCAGGTGGTCCTGAATTAGCTGCTCGTTTAGAAGCTGAAGGATATGACTGGATTAAACAAGAGTTAGGTATCGAAGACGAGACTGTTGGGCAAGAAGCTTAATCGGATAGGAGGGATTCGCATGACAACTGGTACTACAATTCCATTTAGTCAAGAAACAGTAAAGCAGCTTTCTGCACTGTTAAACGAACCTGCATATTTCACAGAGTTCCGTTTAAATGCACTTGCAAAAGCTGAATCACTTTCTCTTCCAAAGCCAGATAAAACAAATATCTCTAAATGGGATTTCTTTGGAAAAGAATTTAATGTTACAACTGGCAATGTTCCTACGAAGGAACAATTACCGGAATCAGTAACAGCTTTAATGAATGAAGACGCTGATCAATCAGTTTACGTACAATATAATGGGTCTGCAGTATATCACTCTCTTTCTTCAGAAGCGAAAGAAAAAGGTGTAGTATTCGTAGATTTACACACTGCAATTAAAGATCATGAAGAGCTTGTGAAAAAATATTTTATGACAGAGGCTGTTAAAGTCGAAGAAAATAAATTAGTTGCTTTACATGCAGCATTAGTTAACGGTGGAGCTTTCTTATACATTCCTAAAAATGTAGTATTAGAAAAACCAGTCCAATCTATTTTCGTAGTAGATGGCGAAACTGTTCCTGCATATAACCACGTTCTTGTCGTTGCAGAAGCTAACAGTGAAGTTACTTATGTTGAAAACTATGTTTCTACATCTGCTGATTTAGATGCGGCTGTTGTAAATGTTGTAACAGAAGTAATCACTTTAGATAATGCAAAAGTTCGTTATGGTGCTGTAGATACTTTAGCTAAAGGCGTTACTGCATATGTTGTTCGTCGTGGACACGCAGGTCGCGATAGCAAAATTGAGTGGGCACTTGGACTTATGAACGATGGAAACTCAATTTTTGAAAATGTTACAAACCTAATTGGAGACGGATCTTTCGGTGACTTGAAAATGGTAACTGTAGGTCGTGGAGAGCAAACTCAAAACTTTACGACAAGTATTATCCACTTTGGTAAAGGATCTGAAGGTTGGATCTTAAAACATGGTGTATCAAAAGATGCTGCTACTTCAATCTTTAATGGTATTGGTAAAATTGAACATGGTGCTTCTAAGTCTAATGCACAACAAACTTCTCGTGTATTAATGCTTAGTGAAAAAGCTCGTGGTGATGCAAACCCAATTCTATTAATTGATGAAAATGATGTAATGGCAGGTCATGCTGCTTCAGTTGGTAAAGTAGATCCAACTCAACTTTACTACTTAATGAGTCGCGGTATTCCGAAGAAAGAAGCAGAGCGCTTAGTTATTCACGGATTCTTAGCACCTGTAGTTTCGGAATTACCAATTGAAGAAGTTAAAAAAATGCTTGTTGATGTAATTGAGAGGAAAGTTAAGTAATGGATGTTAAAGCAATCCGTGAAGCCTTTCCGATATTAAATCAAGAAGTAAATGGACATCCTTTAGTATATCTGGATAGTGCTGCAACTTCACAAAAACCAGTTCAAGTAATCGAAGCTGTTGCTAACTATTATAAAGAAATTAATTCAAACGTTCATAGAGGTGTACATACTCTAGGAACGAAAGCTACTGATGCATACGAGGGAGCTCGTGATAAAGTTCGTAAATTTATAAATGCATCATCGATTGAAGAGATTATTTTTACTAGAGGTACTACTACAGCAATCAATACAGTTGCTGCTAGTTACGGAAGAACGAACCTTGAAGCTGGAGATGAAATCGTGATTTCTTATATGGAACATCACAGTAACATTATTCCTTGGCAACAGGTTGCTAAAGCTACTGGAGCAATATTAAAATATATTCCATTAGAAGAAGATGGAACAATCAGCGTTGAGCAAGCAAGAGCTACAATTAACTCTAATACAAAAATAGTTGCGATTATGTACGTTTCAAATGTACTTGGTTCAATTAACCCTGTTAAAGAGATTGCAGCAATTGCTCATGAGCATGGAGCAATCATGCTAGTTGATGGTGCTCAAAGTACGCCACATATGAAGGTAGACGTTCAAGATTTAGATTGCGATTTTTACGCTTTTTCAGGTCATAAAATGTGTGCACCTACAGGTATTGGGGTACTTTATGGTAAAAAACAACTTCTTGAAAATATGGAGCCAATTGAATTTGGTGGGGAAATGATTGATTTCGTTGACTTACAAGATTCTACTTGGAAAGAACTACCTTGGAAGTTTGAAGGTGGAACACCAATCATTGCTGGTGCGGTTGGTTTAGGAGCTGCAATTGATTTCTTAACTGAAATCGGTATGGATAATATCGAAAAGCATGAACATGAGATTGCGAATTACGCACTTGAGCAGTTATCTACTGTGAAGGGTGTAACAATTTATGGTCCAAAGCATCGTGCAGGTTTAGTAACGTTTAATGTGGAAGATGTTCATCCACATGATGTTGCAACTGTATTAGATGTAGAAGGAATTGCTGTTCGTGCAGGACATCATTGTGCTCAACCATTAATGAGATGGTTAAAGGTATCAGCTACTGCTCGTGCAAGTTTTTACCTGTATAATACAAAAGAAGACGTAGATGCTTTTGTAAAAGGACTAGTAAAAACGAAGGAGTACTTTAGCGATGTCTATTAATCGAAATATTGATCTTGATGCATTATATCGTCGTGTGATTATGGACCATTATAAAAACCCTCGTAATAAAGGGGTAGGGGCTATATCAGAAAACGATTTAACAGTAAACATGAATAACCCGACTTGTGGTGATCGAATTGAGCTTCGCTTAAAAGTTGATGATGGAATTGTATCGGACGCTCGTTTCGACGGTGAAGGTTGTTCAATTTCAATGGCATCAGCTTCAATGATGACTCACGCAATTAAAGGTAAAAAAATAGAGGAAGCTTTAAAACTTGCTCAAATATTTTCAGATATGATGCTTGGAAAAGAATATGATGAATCGATTGATTTAGATGATATTGAAGCATTACAAGGTGTTTCAAAGTTTCCAGCTCGAATTAAATGTGCAACACTTGCATGGAAAGCGATGGAGAAGGGCTTAAAATCAGAGGAATAATCCTCTGAGCTTAATCCTACTCTTCTATTAGAAGGGAGTATGAATAATGTCTACTAATTTGCCAGATATTAGTGATTATAAATATGGTTTTCATGACCGTGACGTATCGATCTTCCGTTCAGAGCGTGGTTTAACGAGAGAAATTGTTGAAGAAATCTCACGTATGAAAAATGAGCCACAATGGATGTTAGATTTCCGTTTAAAATCTTTACAATTATTCTATGATATGCCAATGCCTCAATGGGGTGGAGATTTAGCTGATTTACGCTTTGATGAAATTACTTATTATGTAAAGCCATCAGAGAAAACAGAAAAATCTTGGGATGAAGTACCTGAAGAAATCAAAAACACTTTTGATAAATTAGGTATTCCTGAAGCAGAACAAAAGTATTTAGCAGGTGTATCTGCACAGTATGAGTCTGAGGTAGTTTACCACAGCATGAAACAAGATTTAACTGATCTTGGAATCTTATTTACTGATACAGATACTGCATTACGTGAGCATGAAGAAATTTTCAAAGAGCACTTTGGAAAAGTAATTCCACCAACAGATAACAAATTTGCTGCATTAAACTCAGCTGTTTGGTCTGGTGGATCATTCATCTACGTACCAAAAGGTATTAAAGTTGATACGCCATTACAAGCATATTTCCGAATTAATTCAGAAAATATGGGTCAATTTGAGCGTACATTAATTATCGCTGACGAAGGTGCACACGTACATTACGTTGAAGGATGTACTGCTCCTGTTTATACAACAAACTCTCTTCACTCTGCAGTAGTAGAAATCATCATTAAGAAAGATGCTTACTGCCGTTATACAACAATTCAAAACTGGGCGAATAACGTATTCAACCTAGTTACGAAACGTGCTGTTTGTGAAGCGAACGCAACAATGGAATGGATCGATGGAAACATTGGTTCAAAATTAACAATGAAATACCCAGCAGTAATCCTTAAAGGTGAAGGTGCTCGTGGTCTTACACTTTCTATTGCAATCGCTGGTAAAGGACAACACCAAGATGCTGGTGCTAAAATGATTCACTTAGCTCCAAATACTTCATCTACTATTGTTTCGAAATCTATTTCTAAACATGGTGGTAAAGTAACGTACCGTGGTATTGTACACTTCGGACGTAAAGCAGCTGGATCTCGCTCGAATATCGAGTGTGATACGTTAATTATGGATAATGCATCAACTTCTGATACAATTCCATATAACGAAATCTTAAACGACAACATTTCTCTTGAGCACGAAGCGAAAGTTTCAAAAGTGTCTGAAGAGCAATTATTCTACTTAATGAGCCGTGGTATTTCTGAGCAAGAAGCTACAGAAATGATCGTAATGGGCTTCATTGAGCCATTTACAAAAGAACTACCAATGGAATACGCAGTTGAAATGAACCGTCTGATTAAATTCGAGATGGAAGGTTCAATTGGTTAATCCATTGAATAAAGATAAACCCTGTTGCCAATTGGTAGCAGGGTTTTTTTGAGGATAAATTTTATCTTAAATGAAGTAATAGGAAAAGAACCATTGGATGCATTTGTTTTGTTTTCAGTGGTTCTTTTAGTCGTGTTAATAATTGAAAGAATCATGTCGAGTTCTGTTAAAAGTCCTCGAATTGTTAGCATTTTATGAGAATATTGACCTTAAAATAACACGCCTTCATACGATTGAGAGACATAATAATTATCTATATAATTCGAATTGTATGAAAAATCGAATGGAAGTAATTTCAATTAGAAATAGCTAAGCTTCAAAAGAAGTAATTAGTAACCGGCAATTTCAAATTGAGCCATTCAATTTTCCTCATCATTATTTTTATTATCGAGGAGTGGATTGAAAGGATGAAAAAGAAATTAAAAAAAGTTTCAACCGTTGCTCTAGGAGTAGGATTAGCTTCTAGCAGTTTACTAGCTTCATATTTGAGTACCTCTTCTAAAGTCCATGCAACTACGACAACTCAAAAAGTTATAATCAGCAATTCACCACTAGAAAATTCATCTAGAAGTTTGAATCAATCAGAGAAATTATTTAATAATTTAACTCCTGAGCAAAAGAAAGCTCTAGTAAGCTTACAATCAATTAACGATACGGGCTTACACTTAGCACCAAATATTGACAAAAATAGTTCAGAGGAAATCTCCATCATTGTTGAATTTAAACAACCTACATCAAAAGCCGCTGTATTAGAAGCAGCAACAGAAGGTAAAGTTTTAGACGAAAAAGAAGCAGATCAACTAGTAAATGATTCACATGCTTCTTTTAAAAATGATTTAGCAAAAGTATTTTCAGCAAGTGGAGCTAAGAAAGCCTCTACATACAAAGTGAATCGTACGTTTAAAACAACATTTAATGGTGTTTCGATGAAACTGCCTGCAAATCAAGTTGAAAACTTACTAAAATCCGAAACTGTTAAAGCGGTTTATAGTGATGTAGAAATTAATGCAGAACCGGCAGTTCAGACTAAAGATATTGCTCCAGAACAGATGGGGTTGGGAATGGCTGATGAGCGCTCTTATTTACAAGTGGACAAGTTACATGCTGAAGGTCATACAGGTAAAGGAATTAAAGTTGGAATTTTAGATACTGGTATGGATTATAACCATCCGGATTTAAAAGGAGCCTTTAAAGGTGGATACGACTTTATAGATAATGATAATGATCCAATGGAAACGACATACGAGGATTGGAAGAAATCAGGAAAGGTAGAAAAAAACTCAAGTGGTAATACATATTACACTGAACACGGTACGCACGTTTCAGGAACAATTGGCGGTCGAGGTGCAAATAACAGTAAATATGCAACAACAGGTATTGCCCCGGGTGCTGATTTATATGCATATCGTGTATTAGGTCCATATGGATCGGGTGTAACTAATGGAATTATCGCTGCACTTGATAAAGCGACTGAGGATGGTATGGACGTTATTAATATGTCATTGGGCTCCGCTACAAATAATCCGATGGATGTTTTAAGTATAGCGGTAAATAATGCTGTATTAAATGGGGTCACAGCAGTTTTATCTGCAGGTAATTCTGGTGATGGGATGTATATGTTAGGTACGCCAGGTGCTGCGGCATTAGCAATTACTGTTGGTGCAAGTGATGTACCTCTTACTGTGGCAAACTATAAAGGGACAATAGACACAGTCACAGCAGATTTACGTGCAATGGCGCTTGGGTATAATGATGATATCAAAAACCTAAAAGGACGATCGCTTCCAGTTGTTTATGCAGGAATGGGCGCAGCAGCTGATTTTACAGGAAAAGATGTAAAAGGAAAAATTGCTCTAATAAGCCGTGGGAATAATATTCCACTTGTTGATAAAATTACGGCTGCAAAAAATAATGGAGCAACTGCGGTGCTTTTATTCAATGATAATGCAGCAGAGGGACATATTCCTGCTTATTTAGCTGAAGGACAAAATTACATTCCAACATTTTCATTAAGCAATGTGGACGGATTAGCATTAAAAGAGAAGGTAGATGCTGGTAAAACTAGTTTCACTTTTGGTGAGATGAAGGAACTAAAAACCCAAGGTGATAATTTGGCTACATTTAGCTCTAGAGGACCTAGCCTAACTAATTATGATATAAAACCAGAAGTAGTTGCACCTGGAGTGACGATGATGTCTACGGTTCCATCTGATGTGGTAAACGGTGATAAAGGAGATAATTATGATAATGCTTATGCACGCTTATCAGGCACATCAATGGCATCTCCAGTTGTTGCTGGTATATCTGCACTTTTACTAGAATCAAATCCTAATTTACAGCCATCTGACGTTAAAAGTATTTTAATGAATACTGCAGATTCATTAAGCAAACCATATAGTGTTTTTGAGCAAGGCGCAGGACGTGTGGATCCATATGAGGCGATTCATTCAACTATAGAAATTACAGTTAAAGATAAAGCAAATACGATTGAAAATGGAGAAACGAAAGTAATTAATGAAGAAACAGGTGGACTTAGTTTCGGGAGAGCAGTTTTAACAGGAAAAGACATATCAGATTCGCGTTCCGTAAAGATTAGTAACAACGGGGAAAAAGCTAAAACATTTGATGTAAAAGTACAATATCAAACAGATTTAAGAGGATCAAAAGACGCAGAGAAAAACGGAGTTAAGGTTCTAACTGAAAATTCTATAAAAGTAAAAGGGAATAGTAGTAAAAAAACATCCGTGTTTTTATCGATTCCAAAAACCGCCGAAACAGGCATCTATGAAGGCTATGTAATCTATACTAACAAGAATAACCCTGCGGAAGTGTACCAAGTACCGTTTGGTGTAGCATATGAAGAAAACAAATTTGAAGCATTCGACATTTTAGGAACGCATGCAATTGCTGCAAACTCCACTTTTGATCAAAGTGTATTTTCAGTAAGTGGTTTTTTTGTGAACTTTAAATTAAAAGGACATGTAAAACGAATTGATTTCTTATATTTGGATCCAAAAACTGACAAAATCTTGGGACATTCAGGGTATGTTAGTGGAACTGGCCTAAATCCCAATACAAGCTATAATACGGCAAACCTAGGGTTTAGTACACCATTTACAGGTGATCAAAGTAAGCCGTTTTCTTCTGACCCTGGATATATGTCATCTCAATTTTATCATTTTACAGAATTTATTAAACATGGAAACTATAAATTTAGGGCAATTGCAACAGATGATCAAGGGAATACATTTAATTCAGACACTTATTTATTTGTAGATAATACTGCGCCAAAATTTAATATCACTTCTCTTCCTCATGGTGTTTACGAATATGAAGATGGACAAAAATCAGTTCTAGTTACGGGATCAATTGACGAAGACAATATTAAAGCGATGAATGAATATGGCTTTGCTAAGGATCAAACTGCAAATAAAGTAGCGTTTTATTATAATAGAGATTTACTAAAACCAGACAAAACAGCAAATACTGCAAATGGTAATGTTCCTTTAAATCCAGATGGTACGTTTAATGCGATGATGCCAATTGATGATACGATCCCAATTCTTCCAGTTCGTTTCTTTGGTGTAGGTGTATCAAGTGCAGTTGATTATCCGAACGCACAAGTAACCTATTTTGTAAAAAAAGGAACTCAATACGTAGCTGCTAAGCCAGATTATGTTAACCCAACGATGGGAGATACAGTTACTTACACACTAACAGCAAATAATGTTAAAAATTTAAATGATCAAACATTTACTTTTGATTATTTAGGGAAAAATTTTGAAATAGAAAGTGTATCTGTTCGTCCGGAATTGCTGAAAAAATCATCTAACGTACAGTTAGAACATAAAGAATTAGCTAGTAATGGAGAGTTGAATAAACATAAGATACATGTAGCAATAAATAATCCAGATGGCATAACTGGAACAACTCCAATGGTAGACGTTAAAGTAAAAGTAAAGAATGAAGAGTATTATGAAGGGATTTTACAATTACAAAATCTTACTTCTACTTATGTAAATACAGATAAAGCGGAAATTTCGGTACCTAGTTTATCGGTAGAATCTTATGTGAAACCATCGTTCTCACAATTAACATTTTCTCCTATTGCTGAAGGATTACATTACACGTTTGTTGGAAACCACGTAGACATGAGGGATTATACAAATATAGGTGCGACTGCATATGTTACCGATTCTAATAACAAAGTATACAATGGTACTGTAGTGTCTAATACTGTCACATCATCGATTTATGGGACATACCTATGGCCTAAAGCAACAATTAAGCTGCCTGTCACAAATAAAGAAATGATGTTCACTATTCATGTGCCAGGTCATTTTAAATATAGTAGACCAATTACATTGTTTAAACAAGCGGGTGATCAGTATCGTGGTGAATTGAACAATATGTATGGTGAAGTCCAATTAGAAGCCGGGGATGTGAACGGTGACCAAGTTGTTGACGTTATGGATGCAATTTATATGCAAACATATTGGGGTACGAATAAGCGTGCTACGGATATTAATTTTGATGGCAAGGTTGATATGACAGACTTTGCGTTTATTGAAAAAAATTACAAGTTAAAAAATCCATCAATGACTAAAGCACCAGAACCTAAATTAAAATATAAGGGTATGACAATAGACAAAATAAAAGCAGAATTAGAGAAAATGGAATAGTATTTAGTTTAGAAACAAACATGTTTAAACTTTTATGTTAGGACCCTACAGCTTAAAAGCATGGCAATCTTGCCGTGCTTTTTCTATTTTCATTGCTTTATGGTAATTTTTACGAATTTTCTAGTTTGAAAGATTAAAATGGTATTTTATAAATTAAATTAGTTAATTTATGGTAAAATTTACTTGGCAAGAAAATAGATTTGTAAAAAACATAATTTGGAGGATGTTTTTATGAATTTTAACCTAAAAGAAGCAATTGAAGTTTTAGAAAGAACACCCAAATCATTAGAATCATTTTTATCTGGTTTATCTCAATCTTGGTTAAACTGCAATGAAGGTGAGGGAACGTGGAATGCATCTGAGGTAATTGATCATTTAATTGAGTGTGAAAAAACAAATTGGATTCCGAGGTTAAATTGCATCTTATATAAAGAAGGTAACAGCCACTTTCCTCCGTTCGATCGTTTTTCGCATTTAAATGAAAAACATGAGAAATCAATCGAAGAAAGACTACTTGAATTCAAGAATGTAAGAACAGAAAATATAATTAAACTACAATTATTAGTTGATTCGAAAGAACATCTAGAGTTAGAAGGGATTCATCCAGAGTTTGGGCAAGTTAAGTTAAGAGAATTACTGTCTACTTGGGTCGTGCATGATTTAACTCATATCACACAAATTGCTAGGGTAATGGCAAAAAGATACAAAACTGATGTAGGACCATGGATTGCAAATTTGAGTGTTTTAAAATAAAGGTTAAGAAATAGTATTAACTTGCTTTAGATTACACTCGGAGATATCCGAGTTTTTTTATGCTAAACTAGTATTTAAAACATAGAGAAAAGTATATTTTTACATATTGAAGGAGAGAAGTTAGGTTGGATATCGTTCTACAAATTCTTATTTTAGTCAGTATAGGACTAGCTGCAGGAACAGTCGGTTCATTGATCGGATTAGGCGGGGGCATTATTATTGTGCCAATGCTGCTTAATATTGATCACTTTTTATCTGCTTTTTCGACTGTGCCGATTCATGTTGCGGTTGGAACTTCACTGATTACAATTGTGTTTTCTTCGCTCTCATCCACCCTTTCGTATCATAAGCAAAAACGAATTGATTATAAGAGTGGTATTTTATTTTTAATTGGTAGTGTTCCAGGTAGTTTATTAGGTACATATATCAATTCGCTTTTAAATACAGAGCGGTTTACGTTATTTTTTGGAATATTTTTAATCTGTATTTCAATCTTTCTATTTATTTCATCTAAATTAAATAAAAAATCGAAGGAAGTACATAAAGGGATTATACGTACATATACAAATGATGAGGGCGAAGCATATACATATAGTTATAGTCTATCACTCGCAATTTCATTATCGATTTGTGTTGGGATCATTTCAGGATTATTTGGAATTGGTGGAGGGATATTATTAGTCCCAATGATGGCATTTTTATTCGGTTTTCCTCCTCAATTGGCCGTTGCTACATCAATGTTTGTTGTAATGTTTACAACTCTTGGAAGTTCAATTTCATATATTACTTTAGGAGAAGTAAATTTCTATTACATCCTTTTACTTATACCAGGTGCATGGTTTGGTGGAAAGATTGGGGCATTTATTAATCAAAAATTAAAAACTGAAACGATTGCACTTATTTTGAGGTCAGTTGTGTTATTATATGGAATAAAATTAATTGTAGAAAATATTTAGATTAGGGATGGTGGAACAATGGAACCAAGTCAGACAATAAATATTCGATTGTTCCATACAAATGATATTCACAGCCACTTTGAAACGTGGCCAACAATTGTCGGTTTGCTTAAGTCTAAAAGAGAACTAGCTAAAGGAAAAGGCGAGGCGACACTTACTTTTGATATTGGCGATTTCGTTGATCGTTTTCATCCAATTTCGGAGGCGACATTAGGCAAGGGGAATGTGGAGCTTTTAAATGCTGCTCAATTTGATGCCGTTACAATAGGGAACAATGAAGGGATTACTTTATCTAAAAGTGAGCTTTTAAATCTTTACGCGGATGCAAAATTTGAGGTGTTGCTAGGTAATTTAACAATCTCAGATGTAGATACTAAGAGTTTTAGTAAACCTTATAAAATATATGAAAAAAGTGGAGTAAAGATTGGTGTAATTGGATTAACAGTAGCTTATCCTGTGTTTTATGAAACTTTAGGTTGGAGTATAAAAGATCCATTCGAAGCGTTGAATGAAATTCTCCCAATTGTAAGAGAACAATCAGATCTAGTTATTATACTTTCTCATTTAGGTATGAGGGATGATCAGAGAATCGCCGAGCAATTTTCGGGAGTTGATATTATTTTAGGCGCACATACTCATCATTTATTTCCAAATGGTGAATATGCTGGGGAAACTTTACTTTGTGGCACGGGTAAACATGGTAACTATTTAGGCGAAGTTTTAATTACTTTAAATAAAGAGTCGAAAAGTATAATAAATACTGAAGCTTCTGTTACTGAAGTACATAAAGAACCTAAATATTATCAAGATGAAACGACGAAAGTAGTGTTGGCTAATTTAATGAGGTTAAGTGGGGAAATTTTAAGTGAACCTGTGACACAGCTAACGAGTAACATGAATGTGAATTGGTTTAAAGATAGTCCATTGCCGAAATTATTAGCAAGTGCTCTTCGACAATGGACTAAGGCGGATGTAAGTATACTGAATTCAGGTATTTTGCTTGATGGATTAGCACAAGGTCATGTTAATAAGGGCGACATTCATCGGATATGCCCGCACCCAATTAATCCTTGTATCGTCCATTTATCTGGCAAGGAATTACTTGAAGCTTTAAATCGTTGTGAAGATAAAGAGTTAACTCATTTGAAGATGAAGGGCTTTGGTTTTAGAGGGAAAGTAATTGGAAGAATGGTCTACGATGGAATCATGATTGTTGATCGTGATAAGAAGAAGCACTTCAATCAAGAAGATATCTTCATAAACGGAGAAGGATTAGATTTAAATCGCAAATATATAATCGGAACTTTGGATTTATTTACTTTTGGTCATTTAATTCCGCAAATCCGTGATGCCGATCATAAAAGATTTTTCATGCCAGAATTTATTCGAGATGTATTATTTTGGGCTTTAAAAAGTGTATAAAATTTATCAAGATTAGACAGGCTTCAAATTCGTTTTTTTCTCATATTTTAGAATGAGAAAGGAGCGTTGAACTTGATCAATTTAAGCCCAATTACAATCGATAATCATACATTTAATGCTGTTACAGTCTTACTTCCAAAAACTACTTTATTGGTCGTCATGAATGACAACGGTTATATAATGTGTGGAGCATTAGATGTAGCTTTATTGAATGATAGATTACGCGATCGCAAAATTATTGCTGGCCGTGCAGTTGGCGTAAAAACAATAGAAGAATTATTAAATGCGCCTTTGGAGTCAGTTACGATTGAAGCTGAGAAATTCGGCATTCAAAAAGGAATGATTGGAAGAGACGCGTTATTAAAAATGGTATAAAAAGCCACTAAATTTTAGTGGCTTTTAGTATGTAGACAAGTACAAATAAATTTGATTTTCCATACTGTTGAGAAAAGAACAAAAAGAATCAATGTATTAACTGTTACGGTGCGCCATATATTTAATTAAAAAGTAGTCCAGGGAGAAATCTATGAGAGTTGTCGAAACATCAACACTTGTTCCGGGTATGATTTTAAGAAAACCAATATACAATGAACATGGAAACAAAGTCGTTAGTGCGAATATTCCTTTAACGGAAAAGATGATTAAGCGGTTACATGAATTAAATGTACTATACGCATTTGTACATGCTCTAAAATCAGAAAGCATAAAAACAGAGACTGCAATTTCAGACGAAATGCACGTTGATAATATAAAAAAAATAAATGACACTTTCGTTAAATTCAAAAACGAAGCACATTATCTAAATTGGCTTTCATTAGAAAAGGTTGCACCTAAACTTAAAGGTAGAATAGAATCATTTCTAAATGAATTAATACTTAATAAAGATGTTCTAGCTTTATTGTCGAGCGTATTATTGTATGATGAAAACATATTTGCACATTCATTAAATGTAACGCTATATTCATTAGCAATTGGAATCAAGTTAGAACTAAATACAAGCGAGCTAGATTTATTAGGATTAGGTGCTCTTTTACATGATGTTGGGAAAATGGCTGTTCCAAAAAAAGTCTTAAATAAACCGGACCGTTTGACTGAAGAAGAATATGAGTTAATTAAACAACATACATTTGCAGGATACGAATTGTTACGGGATACAATAAATCTTCATCCAATAGTTGCACAGTGTGCATTACAACATCATGAAAGGATTAACGGAAGTGGTTATCCAAATGGTATTCCTGGCAAGGATATACACCTATTTTCAAAAATAATTGCGGTTGCTGACTTTTATGATGCTGTTACTTCAAACAGAGTTTATAGACAAGCAATGCTACCGAGTGAAGGATTAAATCTTTTAAATAGCGGTATTGATAAATTATTTGATGCTAAATTAGTCGGGATATTTAAAGACATACTAACGATCTATCCGACCGGATTAAATGTAAAGTTAAGTGATGGAAGAAGTGGGATTGTTACAAGACAAAACGAGGCAGTTACAGATCGTCCAATAATTCGAATTAGTGAAGAAAACAGTAAAAAGTTAAGTATTCCTTACGAAGTGAATCTAATGAATGAATTAAGTTTGATAATTATCGAATGTGATCAAACGTTAAAACAAAGAGTTTATCAATAATCGAGATGTTTCAATGAAATAGTTGGAACATCTTTTTTTGTGCTCTAAATACTATAAGAATGAACAGGCAGTGACATGCATACCCATTAGTAAGGGGGCATGGATACAATGAAAAAATTTAAGTATAGACGTGTTCCAAAGAAAAAAATTTTTGTTTCAAAGAATAAATCATTAGTTGGTTTTAAATTAGGACCTACTCAAATTTTTCAATCAATAAATAAAGTACTCCCTAATAAATATGTTGTGATTAGCATTGTCTTTTTAATCTTCTCTATCTATTCATTTTGGAAAATTGATAAAATGTTCTCACCTACAATTTTAAAGTATTCTGAGAAACAAACGAGACGAATTGCCTCTTCAATTGTAAACGAAGCATATGAATCTGCTTCTAAGGAATTAAAGGGACAGGATATTATCGTTAGAGATGTAGATGGAAATGGAAAAGAAGTGATTAGTACGAATACATATTTAATCAATAAGATTATTGGTTCTACTACACGACATGTTGAAGAAAACATACGTAGAGTTGAAAATGGGGATCTTTCATTTTTATCCTTATCGAGTGCAGAAAAGAAAAAAATGAAGACAGACCATGACGGACTCTATTTAAAGGTTCCAATAGGTGTCGTTACAAATACAGTACTATTAGGTAAACTCGGACCTACCATTCCGGTGCGCTTTTCTGTAGTAGGCGATACGGTAGCAAATGTTTCGCAGAAAGTTAAGCCTTTTGGATTTAATAATTCTGTAGTTGAAATTATTATGAATGTGGAAGTAAACATGAATGTAATTATTCCATTTAGTACAAAATCAACAAAGGTTAAAGTTGAAGTACCGATTGCTACTGAAATTATTGATGGAGAAGTACCAAATTATATTCCATTTACACCGAATACAAAACAAATACCGTCAATAACAAATGGAAAAAAATAAACTATTCAAAAGAGCGTAAGGGTGTCCTAAAAGGTCAGAGGATCTGACTATTGGATGCCCTTTATTCACGTTCCACATGCTTACTTTCAATAAAAAGAGGATGCCCATAAAAAAATAATCATGGGGCAGCCTCTTTTTATGTTATTTTTTATTTCTATTTTGTCGTTCCCACAGTCGAAGTCTAGGATATGGATCATAAGACCATTCACCATAGCCGTTATCTTTGTATATGCCATAATGTAGATGAGGTGGGAACTTCCCTGATGTGCCAGGAGGTCCATAGCCAGTACTTCCAACATAGCCAATTAGTGTACCAGGCTCAACTATTTGCCCCCTTTGAATATCTTTATTAAAACCACCTAAGTGAGCGTAGTAATGATAGTTATTATTTAAGTCTCGAATTCCGATTCTCCATCCTCCAATTCGATTCCAACCTTTTGTTTCAATAACTCCATAGCAGGTTGATCTCACTGGCGTCCCATAATTTGCGAATATATCGGTCCCTTCGTGAACTCTTCGTCCACCGAAACTTCGAGGAGCACCCCAAGTACTACGGTAACTATGTGTACTATTAATTGGTAATGGGAAAGCATTTCCTTCAATATTTAATTTTCCAAAGTATTGATATATTCGAGCATACTCATCGATCATATCAACAGTTATTGCTCTTTGGTAATAATCCCAAAGCATCATTCGAATATATTGTCTTGTTGGTCCATAGAAATGTAAACGATGAATAAAAGTGTATAAGATATCCTCATCATCCTCTACTGATGCTTTACCATCATTATTTCCATCTAAACCAATCCCACTAAATAAATGAATAGTAGGAGCGTAAGTGTCTTTCTTAACTGGATTTGAAAGTCCGCTCCAATCCTCAGGCTTAATATAGATTGAAAGGACTCCATTTTCACGTTTTGGTATATCTCTTCTTACACTTCGTACATTTCGTTCATATGTATCGATAGCCGCAAAATAATACCAAGGAATAAAGGTTAGTGTTTCACCTTTTTTATATAAGGCCATTCGTTCTTTATTTAGCTCGGCTTGATCAATTTCTTCTGCATTTGTAAATGATGGTACTATGAAGATAACCACCATACAAAAAAGTACAATTATTTTTTTCAAAACCATCATCCTTTAAATTGATTTATATTTATATTTATAGTTTGGTTAAAGGAGCAACTTTCATAAATGGAAATTATAGGGATAATCAAACGAAAGTTTTTCATATCGACGAAAAATGTAGTAATATATATACTATTGGAAGAAAAAATGAAATAAGTCGTTAACGAATAAACGTTGGAGGAATTTCAAATGGCATCAAAAAAGGAAGAATATTTAAGAAAGCCAGAGTGGCTAAAAATAAAGTTAAATACAAATGAATCTTACACAGAATTAAAAAAAATGATGCGTTCAAAAAATCTTCACACTGTTTGTGAAGAAGCTCGTTGTCCAAATATCCACGAATGTTGGGCAGTTAGAAAAACAGCTACTTTTATGATTTTAGGGGCTGTTTGTACTCGTGCTTGTCGTTTTTGTGCTGTAAAAACTGGCTTACCAACTGAACTTGATTTACAAGAGCCAGTACGTGTAGCTGAATCAGTAACACAAATGAACTTAAAGCACGTTGTAATTACAGCGGTTGCTCGTGATGATTTAAGAGATGGTGGAGCAGCTGTATTTGCTGAAACAGTTAAAGAAGTTAGAAAAGCGAATCCATTTACTACAATCGAAGTTTTACCTTCTGATATGGGTGGGAAATTTGAAAACCTTAAAATGTTAATGGATGCAAAACCAGATATTATGAATCACAATATTGAAACGGTTAGAGAGTTAACTCCACGTGTTCGTGCAAGAGCTACGTATGACAGATCACTTGAATTTTTACGTAGAGCAAAAGAGATTAACCCTAGCATTCCTACAAAATCGAGCATCATGCTTGGTCTTGGTGAAACAAATGAACAAATTTACGAAGCAATGGATGATTTACGTGCAGCAGGTGTAAATATCATTACTTTAGGTCAATACTTACAACCAACAAAAACACATTTAACTGTAAAGAAATATTATACTCCTGACGAGTTTGCAGCACTGAAAGAAATAGCATTAGGAAAAGGCTTCTCGCATTGTGAAGCTGGACCATTAGTTCGTTCTTCATATCATGCTGACGAACAAGTAGAGGCAGCTAAACAAGCATAATAATAAAGCACTAGCAATTTATGCTAGTGCTTTATTCATTATTTTGAAATTTGATCAAAATGCATGCTTTGTTTACTTATGTCAAAGCCGTCAGCCAGTTCTTGTATATTTTGTTCTAATTGTCCATCATTAAGTTGGCCGTACTTATTTAAATCCTCGATACTATTTATATTTTTCATTGAATTAGAAGTATAGATATGATAATAAGTAGGTAGTGCAGATTGTGCCGTTTTTTCGACCTGTGATTTAATTAGTGCTTTATCTCCAGTTGCTCGATAAGCAATCAAAACTTCTTGGTCTGTCACTAATGTAGCTGCATCATCTATATCTGGTAACTTTACAACTAAATATGAGATGAATTTTGATACTTCTTGTTTATCAATTGTTAGTGTATAATCACCATCTTTACCTAAAACATCTTGCTTTTGTAGTCTAGAAAAGCCATAATCTTTGTAAGAGTTATTTGACATTTTAGCGTTTACATCACCTAAGTCCATTGGCTTTGTATTTAATTGTTTAGGTGTTGGATTTGATCGATGTTCACTTTGATATGTTACGTCTTGATAATCTAATTGTCTTGATTTACTTGGACCTAATGAACAGCCAGTTAATAAAAATAAAGTTAACAAACAAACTAAATATTTTCGCATATTAATACCACCTTTTAATAATCAATGTAAAATTAGTATGCCAAAAATGTTGGTTACATATTTATGGGAGTAAAAGGAAGGAGAATACAATTTGGTTTGCGTACAGAATATTTGTTATGAAATAGTTGAAGATTACCGTGAAGGATTCAATGAAGAAGCCTTTAAAGCTAGATATGCTGAAATCCTGTCAAAATACGATTACATCGTAGGAGACTGGGGCTATGAGCAGCTTAGACTAAGAGGATTTTTTGATGATTCTCAAAAAAATGTCCCTTATGATTCTAAAATCAGCACGTTGCGTGAATATATTTATGAATACTGTAATTTTGGATGTAAATATTTTGTTGTAAAAAAAGTAAAAAACTGATGGCTCTCCATCAGTTTTCTTTATTTTCTAGCTGTGGATAAAATTATTTTTTGATTTTTTTAAACAGTATGAACCTTGTGGATAAGTTTGAATCTTTCAACAAAAATGTGTATAAGTGAGGACTTAATCACAAAAAAAGTGGACAACTTTATAGTTATCCACTTTTTTCTGATTATTTAATAAAAATAGTTTATTTATCCACAAGAAATTAGTAAATGATTTCATTTAAGAAATCTAATAAATCAGCAGCCTTTTCTTCAGAAATTCCAAAAGCAAATTCTAAATATCCTTCTTCTTTTAAATCATCTTGTCCAATAATTGCAAATCGGTTACTTAGCATATCTAAAACGATAACTTTTCCATAATGACGATCTGAATAGATTAAAGCAAGATCATGTCTTTGTTCTTCCCCCATATAGCTTACAAAACGGGTTTTTGCTTGAGTAGTGTCATCATATAAGAAAAAACGATCAGACATTTTTAATTCCTCCATTATACTAAATTAAGATGATGATGATATTTAATATGTCACACAATTTACGTCTTATTTCTCATTCTAATTGAATGAGCTTCGACTAAATTACTGCATAAAGTTTCCTTCTAGTAATTCACCCGAAGTAACTTTTAAAGCAATATAAAATGCATCATCACACTTTATAAAACATTTTAAATTGCATATAGGGCTATTTTTCTTCATTATTCAAAGGTACTAAACGGGCTTTTATGTTTCAACCTTATAGTACAAATTCATACTTCAAAAATTAACCCGAAAAAATATTCACCTATATAATATAACAAAATTCGGTAAGAAACGCTTTCATTTGTCGATTTTTTTCGAATTTAGCTATAAAATAAATATATGTCCGTAAAATGTAGAAGATAGAATTGAGAAGGAAGTGTACATATGTACTTTGTAAATCGTCAAAACATATTAGATCGAATTGAAGTAATAAACTCAATGCTTGAATTTTATGAGTCAAATAGCCAACCAAAGAATAAAACAGACGAGTTAGCTTTGGAAAGAATGACACATCTATTAATTGACAGTATGTTAGATATTGGTAATACAATGATTGATGGCTTTATAATGAGAGATCCAGGAAGTTATGATGATATTGTCGATATTTTAATGGATGAAAAAGTAATTACTACTTCTATTGGAGATTCAATAAAAAAATTAATTCTGATTCGAAAACATTTATTACAAGACTATACAGTTAAAATTACTGAAAATATAGTAATTACATTAAGTGAAAATATAGAAGCATACAAAGAATTCCCGATTGCGGTTCAAACTTTTTTAGATAAAGAGCTAGGTGTAATCAATGCTTTTAGTAGCGATGAAGAAAAATAAATTATAGTTTGTTTACATTCTTTCGAAGTGAACAGTCTGACTAGTAAGGAGTGTCAAAATGAAACAATATAAAGGATACTTGATCGACTTAGATGGTACTATGTATCGTGGAGAGGAACAAATAGAAGAGGCGAGTCATTTTATTAAGGCTCTGAAGGAAAAAAATATTCCTTATCTTTTTGTAACAAATAACTCTACACGTAGACCAGAACAGGTAGCCGATAAACTTAATTCGTTCAATATACCAACTACAAAAGAACAAGTATTTACAACAAGCAATGCAACGGCAAACTTCATAAAAGAGAAAAAAGCAGATGCAACTGTTTATATGATTGGTGAAGAGGGCTTAGAATTTGCTTTAGAAGAAGTTGGTTTGACAATTACAGATGAGAATCCTGATTTTGTTATTAGTGGTCTAGATCGAGATATTAATTATGAGAAATTAGCTAAAGCATGTATCGCGGTAAGAAATGGAGCTACGTTTATCTCAACCAATGGTGATATCGCTATTCCTACTGAAAGAGGTTTATTACCAGGAAACGGTTCATTAACTTCCGTAATCGCTGTATCGACTACAGTAAAACCAATTTTTATAGGGAAGCCAGAAGCAATCATTATGGAGCAAGCATTAAAAGTATTAGGAGTTGCTAAAGAGGATACTTTAATGATTGGGGATTACTATGATACTGACATCATGGCAGGGATCAATACTGGTGTGGACACATTAATTGTTCATACTGGTGTTACGACTAGAGAGATGCTTTCAAGTTACGAAAAGCAACCTACATATTCAGTAGATTCATTAGAAGAGTGGATTAAATACATTTAATACTATAAAAAGGACTCATAAGTAATTAGCTTATGAGCCCTTTTTTTATTCATCCCCAGCTTTAAGTTGATCAGCTTTTTTATGCGCTGCGCGATGCGCAAGACGACTAGATGCAGCAGCTGCAATAGCTCCAACAATATCATCTAAAAACGTATTCACTAAACCAGTTGATTTGTCATTTAATCGTTCTAAAATACCAGGTTTTAATTTATCAATATAACCGTAATTTGTAAAACCAATTGAACCATATACATTTACAATTGATAAGGCAATTATTTCATCAATGCCATAAAGGCCTTCATCTTTTTTAATAATAGCTAACAAAGGCTCCTGAAGTTTATCTTGCTCTGCTAAGATATCTAATTCAATACCAGTAATGATAGCATTTTGTATCTCACGTTTTGTTAAGACTCGTTCAACATTGTGTTTACACTCATCCATAGATAAGTTTTCATGGTATTTATTTTGTAAAAAGTATACTAAATCAGCAATATCATCGAGTGTTACACCTCTTTTTTCTAACAACGATAATGCAGTCTTTTCTAAATCGTGATTTAAATAATCCATGTCATCACCTTTTCCTTATCGATTAATTTAATTACTGTAAATTCTCGGGACTTTGTCTACACACTGAATTGTTACTTTATTTAATTAAGAAATAAGAGGATTAATTATATATGATTCGATACCAGAACATTATTCCCCTTTATAAAAAAAGCTAATAATAGATAAAAAATTATGAAGCGTGTTAATTGCATATGTGGCTAGCAACTTACTACTACTTTTCGAGATGTCTAGTTGCGACGGGGAGCCCTGTTAGGTCATAAGCCAAACCCAAATAAAGGTTAAAAAGCAACGGCTTGTCATGGCTGAGCAACCCGCTTCCACTTTTCTAATATACTACGTCATTTTCTCCTTTTTTGTGTATGGCCATTCGGTTTATCTGTTGAAAGTAAAAAGTATGGTACAGGTTTTGGGATTTGTGACATATATATTAATAAGTAGTTTATAGAAGGATGTGAGTGATGATGTTTATTCGCAACCAAAACATCATTCAAGACATGTTTCATCATTATCAAATTCAACCAGCAGAATTACTTCAAGTACAGTCATATTACATGTTTTGGCAGCGGAATAGGGTGTATTTTTTAGCTCCTATTGGCAGTTTAAAAGAGGACGATTTGCAGGAGATGAAAGGCTTAAGTGACTTTATGAGCTCAACAGGAGATCAGTCAGTCGCAACTTTTGTTCAAAATGTTCAAGGGTATTATGTGAGTAAAATTGATGGGAATAATTATTCCTTATTTAAAAGTACGAGACAAAACGAACGCAGTAATAATTATGGGGAAGAACTAGCAACGTTTCATTTGAGAGGCAGAAAATATTCAGAGGAATTAAAAAGGTTAAATAGGATTGGTCAGTGGAAGAATTTATGGGAGAAACGGCTAGAGCAATTAGAAAGATTTTGGCAAAATAAAGTAAATAGCCACCCAGATAATTTTTTTGAACAAATTTTTATTGAATCCTTTCCTTATTATCTTGGAATGACCGAGAATGCGATCCAATATGTTGTAGACACTGAATTAGATGATACCCCTCAAGTTGTTGATGCAGCAACAATCTGTCATCAAAAAATGACGGAGCGTCGACTAAAAGAGATTCATTTTGCAAAAGTTCCAATTGAGTGGATTTATGATCATCCGAGCCGTGATCTTGCTGAATGGGTGAGAGATGAATATCTAGAGAACACGGATAATTATCAAAAGAAAATCCTTTCATTTTTTTATGGTTATGAAAAGAAAAGTCCTTTATCAACGTTTGCTTGGCGGTTATTATTTGCTAGGTTACTTTTTCCAGTTCATTATTTTGAAACAGTCGAAGGCTACTATTTGGCTAGAAGTGATTCAGAAAGAAAGAGGTATGAACGCAAGCTAGTTTATTATCTTGAAAATACAAAGGAATTTGAGTCTTTTTTAGGTGGGTTTTATGATTTAATCGGATTACCAACATCAAAGTTAGGTATCCGAGAAATTAATTGGTTAAAATAGCAGATTCAGACTGTGAAAAACAAAAAAGAGAGGGGAATTCCCTCTCTTTTTAATATGGTAAATATTAGAATACTTGTTCTACTTCGATTACGCCAGGTACTTCTTCTAATAAAGCTCGCTCAATACCAGCTTTTAAAGTGATTGTTGAACTTGGGCAGCTACCGCATGCGCCTAAAAGGCGAAGCTTAACAATTCCATCTTCAATATCAACTAAATCAACGTCTCCACCATCGCGTAATAAAAACGGTCTTAATTTATCTAAAACTTCTTGTACTTGTTCTTTCATGTCCATTCATATCGACTCCTTTCACTAATTTTATTATAATCAGTTAAGAGGAAAAAATCTATTACAGAGTACTTTTGTGTGTTTGAAAATATTGGGACACACATTTATTGTATGCTAGGAGGAGAAAATGAGTAATAAAATTTTAGTGGAAGTTTTTGGGGCTGAAGTAATTTGTGCTAGTTGTGTAGGAATGCCGTCCTCAATTGAAACGTTTGAATGGCTTCAAGCTGCACTTCAAAGAAAATATCCTGACTTATCGTTTGATTTTCAATACGTTGATATATTTAATGTTGAGAATAATGAAAAAGAAGATTTTGCCGAACGTGTAAGAAATGACGAGTTTTTCTATCCGGTTGTATTAGTAAATGGAAATGTAGTTGGTGAAGGTAATCCAAAATTAAAAGATGTTTATAACGCAATTGAACAGTAATGATCTTTAACTCCTTACAAAATGTAAGGGGTTTTTTTGAATTGATTTTTCTCGAAAATTAAAATGTTTTAATAAAATTCAATATTTTTATGCAAAAAGCTTAAATTTACATGATAGAATAGAAGTGTAAAATAAATTACAATTTTTGGCATATATATAGAACTGGGAGGAGGGGTGGAATGGTTGCGCTTTACTTGTTTGTAATTGGGGTTTTATTAATTATTATTGAAATGTTCTCATTAACTTTTGTTTTCTTATGGATTGGTATTGCGAGCATTCTAGCATCAGTTGTAAATTATTTAACAGATTCAAACACCTTTACTTTTATTGTTTTTATTATTAGTGCAATAATTTTATGGCTTAGTACAAAGAAATTTGCTAAGAGAATCCACCAGCATAAAACGATCGAAAATGGGGTGTATGCATTACTTGGCAAAGAGCTCATCGTAGCTTCTGTAGAAGTTGTTGATGATAAAGTAGGTACGACTAAAGTTTATGGAGATGAATGGACAATCCGTTCGACAGAGCCATTAACTTTAAATGAAAAGGTAGTTGTAACAAAAATAGAAGGTGCAACTTTGTATGTGACAAATAAATTAATTGAGGAGAAATGATATGTCTGATGTAGGCTCTATGGTTGGTCCAATTATAATAGGTATTATTGTTTTATTCGTTATAATACTTTTGTTATCAAGTATTCGAATTGTAAGACAATCTGAAGTATATTTAGTGGAACGATTAGGTAAGTTCCATCGTAAATTAGAGAGTGGTATTCATATAGTAATGCCATTTGTTGAACGTGTAGCTAGTAAAAAAACCTTACGTGAGACTGTTGTAGATTTTCCACCACAATCAATGATTACAAAAGATAATGTTAGTATTCAAGTTGACTCAGTTGTCTTTTATCAAGTAACTGATGTTGTCCGTCATGAATATGAAATTGCTAATCCTTTGTCTGCGATTTCTAATCTGACTGCTACTACTTTACGTAACTTAATAGGTGAATTAGATTTAGATGAGACATTAACAAGTCGTGATACAGTTAATAATAAACTTCGTGCTATTCTTGACCAAGCAACTGACAAATGGGGTATGAAAGTTAATCGTGTCGAAATAAGAAATATCATTCCCCCTGTTGATATCCAAAATGCGATGGAGCGACAAATGCAAGCTGAGCGTACACGTCGTGAAAAAGTATTAAATGCACAAGGTGAGAAAGAATCGAAAATCCTGAAAGCAGAAGGAGAAAAGCAATCAAAAATTCTTGAAGCTGAAGGGGAACGCTTAAGCCAAGTTGAAAAAGCACGAGGAGATAAAGATTCTCAAGTTTTACGAGCTGAAGGGGAAGCAGAAGCAATCATTAAACTTGCTGAAGCTAAAGCTAGAGGAGAACAGCTTGTATTAGACGTTTGGCGAAATGCAGAACCAACGAAGGAAATGGTTCAATTACGTTCAATGGAAGCATTAGAGAAAGTAGCTTACGGTCATGCATCAAAACTTGTCATTCCAACAGATGCTACAAAGCTTTTAGGAATGGTTGAAAGTGTAAAAGAAGTTATAAGACCTGACAAGACAGAATAATAAAAAAAGCCCCTTAACAATCAATTTAGTTAAGGGGTCTTTACTATATACATAAAGAATGTGTATTAATCAACCATTGTGATATTTATATAACCATAAGATTCCAGATTTAATCAATCTTGGAACTCGTCCGATAAGTGGGCGTTCATTAAATAGTCCAAAACCATGTTTTTTACCTAATGATCCCATAATACCTTTTAATTTGATTTGAGGCATTACCTCTGGAAGGTCTTCACCTGCCCATTTTTTTTGTAAAACCATTACGATTTGTTCAGCTTGAGCTTCTGCTAACTGTGCTGAAGGTGCATATGGTAATGCAGCACAATCCCCAACTACATAAACATGTTCATCATTTGGCATGTGATGATATTTCGTTACGACGATTCTACCAGTATTGTCTTTCTCTACCTCTAAGTTGCGGACAACTTCGACTGGTTGAATACCTGCTGTCCAAATAACAGCGTCACAATGAATCGCATCATCATGATTAAATAACGTATTTTGCTCAACTTTTGTAATGTTTGAATTGCTAATAATTTTAACATCGTGCTCAATAAACCAGTTTTGTACATAATAACTAAGTTTTTCTGGAAACATTGATAAAATACGGCTTCCGCGGTCAAAAAGTAAAATTTGTAAATCGCTTCTACTTTCTCTTAGTTCACTTGCAACTTCTACACCACTTAAGCCAGCTCCAACAACACCTATTACAGAATTTGGTGGTAAACTGTTAACGTTTTCGTATGCGTTTCTTGTTTTTTCAATTGTTTGGATACTATAAGTATGTTCCATTGCACCAGGTACATTATGGTACTTATCCTCGCAACCTAAACCGATAATTAAATCATCGTAAGAAACTGATTTTCCGTTGCTTAATTCTACGTTCTTGTTTGCCGTATCAATTGTTGTAATATCCCCATATACAACCTTTAATTTCTCGTGAGTTGGTAATGGTATTCTAATGTGCTGTTCTGGAACTGTACCTGCAACTAATGCATAGTATTCAGTTTTAAAGCAGTGATAAGAATTTCGATCGATCAATGTGATTTGAACATCCTCAGGCAAATCAGATGTTAATAGACGTGACAAAACACGAATATTTCCATATCCGGCTCCTAGTAATACGAGGTTTTTCATAGTTGATGTTCCCCTTTAGTTTTATTAGCGTTGAATGAAAAAAATTTTCTATTTTTCGACAATTATATTATATATATTTTATGCTAAAATAACAACGCTTAACTCGGTAAAATAAAGCACCTTCCATTTATTCTCAAAAGGATTGACGTTTTAAGAAAAAAAGAGTAACTTTATGAAGAGCAAGGAGTGAAAAATAGTGAGACCTTTAGTCGAATTTTGTATAAAAAACCTATCTGACGGAGCGCAAAAAGCGTTAGAGCAACTTGAACGTGATCCAAATCTAGACATACTAGAATATGGTTGCCTTGGATATTGCGGAAAATGTAGTCTGTCACTTTTTGCACTTGTTGAAGGTGAAGTTGTAACTGGTGAAACTGCTACTGAGTTAGTTGATAATATTTATATTTTCTTAGAAGAAAATATGTTAATATAAAAAGCACTGTTAAAAATTAGCAGTGCTTTTTGTTTTTTTTTCGAGCAATTTCAACAATAAAACCCTCTGTATTACAACTTACCCCATTTTTTACTTTTCTATCTCTTACTATTTATGTTTACAAATAACAAATTTTATTTTCATGAGTACACTATTTTTGAATTATATAAAAGTGAATAATAAGGACAAAAAAAATGAGCATTCACTTTAGTGAAAGCTCTTAAAATGTTTCTATATCGAGAAACGGGGGATGTTCTTATTGTGCTCAATTCATTTAAATTCTATACTTATATTAATAAAAAAAAATAGGGAGTCATGAAAATGAATTCTTTTCGTTATACAAAGATGCATGGACTAGGGAATAATTATATATATGTAAATATGTTTGAAGAAAAACTAAAAGAAGAAGAACTTTCTAATCTTGCAGTTGAGGTTTCAAATGTTAATACAGGAATTGGTAGTGATGGATTGATCTTAATTTGTCCTTCAGAAGTTGCAGAAGTAAAAATGCGAATATTTAATAATGACGGTTCAGAAGCTAAAAATTGTGGCAATGGTTTAAGATGCGTTGCAAAGTATGCATTTGAAAATGGCATTGTAAATAATTCTTCATTTACGATTGAAACGATTAGTACAATTGTAAAAGCAACAGTACATGTTGAAAATAATGTTGTTAATCAAGTAACAGTCAATATGGGCAATCCAGTATTTCAACGAACTCAAATTCCAATGACCGGTAATGAACAAGAATTTGCTAAAGATAAAATTTTATTTGAAGAAGAATACTATGAGTTTTCAGCTGTTTCAATGGGAAATCCTCATGCCGTTTTTGAAGTAAATGATATAAGGAATGCACCATTAA
The DNA here is from genome assembly GCF_002555445.1 of Bacillus sp. AFS017336. Classification (NCBI taxonomy): domain Bacteria; kingdom Bacillati; phylum Bacillota; class Bacilli; order Caryophanales; family Bacillaceae; genus Bacillus; species Bacillus sp. AFS017336. Next base: position 21,059 of record NZ_NUCO01000017.1, on the reverse strand, counting down.
CAACTTTAGGCCCATTTGTTGAAAAACATGAATTATTCCCAGAAAGCGTAAATGTTGAATTTATCGAATGTTTGCCGCATAATGAGATAAATTTCTCTGTATGGGAGCGCGGTTCTGGAGTAACTCAAGCATGTGGAACAGGAGCTTGTGCTGCAGTAGTCGCGATGGTCCAAGAAGGTAAATATAAACGAGATGAACCGATTAATGTTCACTTACAAGGTGGAGATTTACAAATAACTTGGTCTACTGATGGTGATGTTTTGATGAAAGGCCCAGCAGTTACAATAACAGAAGGCATATACTATACTCAAAGAGGAGTGAAATAAATGATTACAGTTACTGAACAAGCAGGCTTAAAAATAAAAGAAATGATTGAAAACGAAGAAGATCAAAATACGTTTGTACGCTTAGGTGTAAAAGGTGGAGGTTGCTCTGGACTATCATATGGTCTTGGTTTCGATCCACAAAAAAATGACGATGATATGGAGTTAGAATATCATGGCATTAAGTTTTTAGTTGATAATGAAAGTGCTCCAATTTTAAAAGGAGTTGTCATTGATTTTAAAGAGTCATTATTAGGTGGAGGATTTACAATCGATAATCCTAATGCAATTGCATCATGTGGATGTGGCTCTAGCTTTAGAACAGCTTCAAATGCTGGTACTCCTGAAGAGTGTTAATCTAGACTGCCCGCCAAACGCGCGCTTTCTTCGTTGCTTCGACTGCCTGCGGTGCTTGTTACCGTTTAGGGTAACTCCGCTCCTCATCAGTCTTCGCGCCTCGAAAGACAAGCGTTTTCGATCAGTCTTAGAAACATATTTATCGGACATTTTCTTGTGATAGGATACTTTTGTATCCTATTTTTTTCTATTAAACAAACTAGACTAATTTCTTATTTGTTAATATTTTTACAAATTTAGGTTAAATTGTTGAATCTTTTTTTAAGTAAGGTACTATTATATAGTGTAGATAAAAAAATGAAATGAATTTTTATGAAGTTGGTTGTGAAATGGTTCACTAATTTTGGATTGTATTGTTCAATACATCACAAACACTCAAAAAAAAGACTGCCTATTTAGACAGTTCTTTGAATCATTAATTTTATTATTAGAACATTGAGGAACTATGGCCTGGTTGTACTTTCGCAGATGGATCAATGTACGCTTTCGCATGATTGATTGCGGTAGGTGCTTCACCAAAGCCAGAAGCAATTAGTTTAACTTTTCCATCGTAAGTACAAATATCCCCGGCAGCATAAATACCTGGAATATTTGTTTCCATGCGTGAGTTAACAACAATGTTATTCTTTTCGATCTTTAAGCCCCAATTTTTTATTGGTCCTAAAGAAGAAACGAAACCATAGTTAACGATTACATCATCAACTTCTATTTCTAGACGTTCTTTTGATTTCTCATTTTGAAGAATAACTTTTTCAATACGTTCTGTACCAACGATTTCAACAGGTACAAAAGGAGTTGATACTTCTACCTTAGAGTTCATTAAGTTTTCTACGCTATGTTCATGAGCTCTAAATTTATCACGACGGTGAACTAATGTTACTTTTTCAGCGATTGATTCAAGCATCAACGACCAGTCAACAGCAGAGTCTCCGCCGCCGAAAACAACAACTCGTTTACCAGCAAATTTATTCATGTCATCTACGTAGTAATGTAAGTTTGCTTTTTCAAAACGTTCAGAACCATCAATTTCAAGTTTACGTGGTTGGAATGCACCATTTCCAGCAGTTATGATAATAGCTTTTGTATAGTGCTTAAATCCATCATTACAAATTAAATGGAATACTCCATCATCACCTTTTGTAATTGAATGAACCGATTGCTCTAAACATATAGTAGGTTCAAATTTTTTCATTTGTTCTTTTAAGTTATTAATCAACTCTTGAGCGCGTACTTTTGGAAAGCCGGCTACATCATAAATGTATTTTTCAGGGTAAAGTGCAGATAATTGACCGCCAAGTTGAGGTAAGCTTTCAATAATTTTTACACTAGATTGTCTCATTCCACCATAAAAAGCAGTAAATAAACCAATTGGTCCTCCACCAATTATTGTAATATCATATACTTTTTCATCTTTCATAACGGAATAACCCCCTTATGCATAAATGATCGTTATCTATTATAAAATAGTATCATATTTTATGCTGATAAAATAAAATTGGGTCATTAAATTACTGTAGAAATTTTTTTAGTAAAACTGGGGGATCGATTAAGAATTAATTAAATTGGCTTAATATTTTGATAATTCTAGCGTTTAGATTATGCTTGAAATTCTATGCAAAAAACTTTAATATTGTTATAGGCTAATTGTTAACATTTTGTGACAATTATTACGAAATATTTAGACAAATATCCCTATATAGTAATTTGCTCGTTAATGTACTAAGTTATAATGAATTAGATTGCTCACTACTGAGCTTACTTATAAATTTAGAGATATTAAAGCAAATTGAAAGTACTTAATATAATTTAAAAGGATGGTATGTATATCATGAATAAGCCTAAGATTGTAATCCTTGGAGCTGGGTATGGTGGAATCATTACTGCGACTCGACTTCAAAAAACATTATCTGCAAATGAAGCGGACATTACACTAGTAAATAAAAATAGCTACCACTACCAAGCAACATGGTTACATGAAAATGCAGCAGGTACATTACATCATGACCGTACACGTCTTGATATTAAAGACGTGATTAATCAAGATAAAATTAACTTCATACAAGATACTGTTACTCAAATCAAACCTGAAGAGAAGAAAGTAATTCTTTCTAGCGGCGAATTAAACTATGATTACTTAGTTGTTGGACTTGGTTTTGAGTCAGAAACTTTTGGAATTAAAGGTTTAAAAGAACATGCATTCTCAATTGCTAACATAAATGCTGCTCGTCAAATTCGTGAGCATATTGATTACAGCTTTTCTAAATACTACAACACACCAGTTGAAAAGCGCGATGATTTATTAACGATTATCGTTGGTGGTGCAGGATTCACTGGTATTGAATTTGTAGGTGAACTTGCAAACCGTGTTCCAGAATTATGCAAAGAGTATGATATCGATCGTGAAAAAGTTCGTATTATTTGTGTAGAGGCTGCTCCAATGGTATTACCAGGTTTTGATCCAGAATTAGTTGATTATGCAGTTTCTCAATTAGAGAAAAAAGGCGTAGAATTCAAAATTGGTACAGCAATTAAAGAATGTACTGAAGAAGGAATCATCGTTGCTAAAGGCGAAGTAGAAGAGAAAATTAACTCTGCAACAGTTGTTTGGGCAGCGGGTGTACGTGGAAATGCATTAGTAGAACAAGCTGGTTTTGAAGCAATGCGTGGACGTGTAAAAGTTACTAAAGATATGCGTGTTCCAGGATACGATGATGTATTTATCGTAGGAGACTCAGCTTTATTAATTGATGAAGCAAGTAACCGTCCATATCCACCAACAGCACAAATTGCAATTCAACAAGGATTTAACGTTTCACACAACTTATCAGTATTAGTTCGTGGAAGAGGCGAATTAGAAGAATTTAAACCAGACATTAAAGGTACTGTATGTTCATTAGGACATGACGATGCAATAGGTGTAGTTTATGGTAAAAAATTAACTGGTTGGAAAGCTTCATTTATGAAAAAAGTAATCGATAACCGTTACTTATTCGTACTTGGCGGACCGATGTTAGTTCTTAAAAAAGGTAAATTAAACCTTCTATAAGTAAAATAGCTCGACTTAGGTCGAGCTATATTTATAGGCGTCAAAATAAAAAAGAGATCAAACTGATTAAAAATGCTTGTCTAAAAAGGTGCAAATGCTTGTTGGAAAGCGGAGTTACCAAAGAAGGTAATGTGCGCCGCTTAAAGCAAGTGATGCAACGAAGAAGACGAGCGCTTAGTGGTCAGTCTAAAGCTCGACTTAGGTCGGGCTTTTTCTTTGTCTAAAAAGGTGGTTAACATTAATGAGTAAAAGAGGCAATGTATGGCTAGGAGTAGCGGGGTTAGTTAAAGACTCTGCCGGAAGATGGTTAGTTGTAAAGAAAAAATATAGTGGATTAAAAGGTTTGTGGTCTTTACCAGCAGGGTTTGTAAAGCAAGATGAAACGGTTGATCAAGCAGTGCTAAGAGAGATTAGTGAAGAAACTGGTGTAAAAGCAACTTTAATTGGATTAATAGGTGTAAGAACTGGCGTTATTCGTGAAGAAATCAGTGATAATATGCTAATTTTTTTACTCCAAGCAGATGATACAACTATTTCGATTCAAGAGGAAGAATTATCAGATGCACGATTTATATCGGAAGATGAACTACTTAATGATCCTACATCATCATTACTAATTAAATATTTAATTGAAAATCCACCCAATGAACCAATGGGAGTAGTAAAAGGATTAAATCCGGGGGATCAGTTCCAATATACAACTTATCATTTTATCAAGTAATATTTTTAAAGTTAGAATATTTAAAAAATTGACGACAAGGCGAGAAGGTTTTACACTGTATATAGAAAAAATGTGGGGTGTGTTTTTTATATGGTGATGAGTATACCAGTTTTACTAATTTCTATACTGTTATTTTTCGTATTAGCATTTGGAATTGGCTTCCTTGCAAATATGCTTTTTCGAACGACTTGGTTCATGGTAGTAATCTATCCTCTTTTAATTGTGATGATTGTGGACAAGATTAGTACAATAAAGTATTTTACTAATACTTCAAGTGCTTTTGAGACATTAAAAACGAACTTTATGGCAGTTGGAACAGGTGATATTGTTATTTTATCAGCTGGTCTAGTGGGAGCGATTATGTCAGGTGTTGTAATACTGTCATTAAGAAAAAATGGATATCAAATGTTCTAACTTTCTCTAGCTGGAGAAAGTTTTTTTTATATTTTTTTTGTTTTAGGGAATGATGAAAAGATGAAAAGGAGTGAAATGATTCATTGGGTATAAGTAAAAAATTATTTAGTCGAGTTATTTTATCTATTTTATTCATTATTGCTTTGTTTTCGTCTTTTAAAATCCTTGCTAATGTTCAAATAGCTACTATAAGGGATTGGTTTAGTGACGCTATTGTAATAAATAAAGTTTTTGCTGAAGAAAATAAATCAACGATTACAAATGAAAGCATAATGAAAACAATGGCAAAAAACATCGAACATAATACGAATTGGAATAATTATAAAAAGGTAACAGTTACAGCAACAGGATATACAGCTGGAAGAGAATCGACAGGGAAAAGTCCCAAGGACCATTCATACGGAATTACTTATTCAGGAGTGGAAGTAAAGAGGGATTTATTTTCAACTATAGCAGCTGACTTAAATATCTTTCCGATTGGAACAATCTTATTTATTCCTGGATACGGTTATGGCGTCGTAGCTGATAAAGGTGCGGCTGTTAAAGGACATCACTTGGATTTATACTTTCAAACCGTTGGAGATGTATTTGAGCATTGGGGAAAGAAAAAATTAACTGTTTATATCATAAAACAAGGATCTGGAAGATTTACTGAATCAGATTTAAAAGGATTGAATGAACAAAATTCGTTACAAGTATTTAGACAGCAATCAAAAAATTAGGTTGGTGATGGACTATGTCAAAAACAACTAATTATAGCTTAACTATTAATGCACCGATCGAAGCTGTTTTTGAAGTAATTGACTCAGATGAGCACATGAAAAAGTGGATGGACGGGTTTATTGAGAATCAGTATGATGAAAATTATAATAGAGAAAATCCAGTGGGGCATAAATTTAAGCAAAAGCTAAAAGAGGACGATGAGATTCAAGAATACGAAGGAGAAATCATTTCATATAAACCTCCAACAGAGCTTAGTGTCCGTTTAAAGCATTCTAATTTTACTGTTGATGCCATCTATCACCTATCTTCTATAGGAGCTAATCAAACCAATTTAGACTATGAGTGTAAATTGGAAATGGAATCAATGATGGGTTTCATATTCAGTTGGTTTGAAAAACGAACTTTAGTTAAACAATTAGATCGTTTAAAAAAATATGCAGAAGAACGGTTTGATGGTGTACTCTAAACAAAAAAAGCCCCTTGCAATTTTTAGCAAGGGGTATTATAACGTAGACCTGGTTATTTTCTTGTTTCAAAGGAAATTCTTTTGATTATCTCGAATTTAAAATAAGTGAATTTTTATTATAAAATAGAAGTAGTTGAATTTATGTGCCCAACTACTGGTATTAAAACAGAAATGATAAACGAGAGGCGGAGAATAAATGGAGGAGAAAATGACCTTAATGCATGCTTTAGGTATGACGATCGAGTCGGTTGAAGAAGGCAAAGTAGTGATGAAAATGGAAGTAACTGAAAAAGTACATCAACCATTCGGTTATTTACACGGAGGTGCTTCAGTTGCTTTAGCTGAAACAGTTGCAAGTGTCGGGACGTTTTCGATGATTGATCAAGAGAATCAACTTGCTTTTGGTCTTGAAATAAACGCAAATCATCTTAGATCTGTACGTGATGGGGTTGTAACTGCTATTGGAACTGCAGTACATACTGGTAAAACGACAATGGTTTGGGATATTAAAATCTATTCTGAGGATGAGCAATTGATTTGTATCTCAAGATGTACAGTTGCGATTAAAGATAAACGAAATTAATTTAATGTGCTGTTAAATTACTTTTGTAATTTAGCAGCTTTTTTTGTACATTCAACGAACAAGTCAATTCATACCCAAAGACGAAATTTAAAAGGACTAATTCTTAAAAGAAAAAAATCGTCAAATTTATGACAAACTTATGGTAAAATAATTAAGTTGTGTATATAAAATTTCGAAGAGAAGCGAGACATCCTCTACTTAAGGATTTGATAGTTTAAAAACTTCTTGAGATAGAGAAGAAAGGAGACATTCGATGAAAAATATATATTACACAGGCTTTAATGCACTTTTATCAATACTTATGTTTACAGTCGCTATTACACTAAACTTCTTTCAATTGGCTATAAACTTCTTATCAGTATCTGGTATTCTACAGCCACTTACAGATATTCTTCCAGAAAAGGAAATTAGAATTCTTACATTTATAGGTATCGCATTTCTTTTCTACTTAATTTTGAGTGGATTCAAATTAATTTCTGATATGATTTGGCAATTTGCTTTACTTCTATTTTCGAAGGATAACGAAGGAGTAGACTTATTAGCAACTAAAAAATACTCTTTTGTCTTTTTAATAGGTGGATTAATTGCTATATTTTTAAATAAATCTTTAGTGTATATTGCTATTGTTTTAATAGTAGCAGTAATTGCATTTTATATCTTATTTTTAATTAAGCAAAAATCTAACTACACAATTATAGGGGTTATAGGTTTTATCATGATCCAATTAATCATTTGGGGATTAGTTGGTAGCGGAGTAGTATATGGCGCATTTACACTTTTAGCTAAGGCTAAAACTTCAATGCCATTTTAAAAAAAGTAGCACTTTTGAATGAATCAAAAGTGCTACTTTTTTTGTTTGTTTATAGATTAATATAGTCGACCATTTACAATGATATTTTGCCAAATTCGTTGAGTAGGTGGGTAAGAATAGTTTTTTGGTATTGGAATTCTTTGCTTATCATTACCAATCCACGTACCAACCGTATAATTTGAGGTTAATCCCATGAACCATAGATTCGTATTATCGTTCGTTGTACCTGTTTTACCACCTATATAGTTCAGTGGCATATAAATATGTCTAGCAGTACCGTCTTTTACTACAGAGTTTAACATGCTTCTCATTGTTTCGTTCGTTGACGGATTGTACACACGAACTGATCTTGGTTCGTTTTCGTATAAGACTGTGCCATCTCTTAAGGTAATCTTTTTAATCGCACTATTTTGATAGTATACGCCATTATTACCAAATGTGGAGTATGCTCCTGTCATTTCTAAAGGCGACATACCGATATTGAAACCACCAAGAGCACGGCCTAGTTCCATTCGGTCTTCAGTTGTAATCTTGTTAAAACCATATTTATCTAAATATGTGTATCCAACACGTGGTGTAAGCTGTTCATATAATCTAACTGCAGCAGTATTATACGAGTTCTGCATAGCAGTACGGATCGTTACATCTCCGTATTCTTTCTTACTATCATTTTTCGGACAATATGTGCCTTTACAATAGTTATCTGCATTTACTTTTGTATCTGGTGTAGCACCAAATGTTTCTATATATGGCGCATATACTAATAATGGTTTAATTGTCGAGCCCGGCTGTCTATAAGACTGGAACGCTCTATTTAGACTATGAGGTTCATAGTCTCTTCCACCAGAAATTGCAACAATTTCATGTGTATCATTTTTTACGACAACTGCTGCGCCCTGCGTATTCGTTGAAATTGTTCCTTGATTAACCGCGTTGACCGTAACTTGTTGTATTGATGGATTTAAGCTTGTATAGATTTTCAAGCCCTGATTTTGTAAATATAACGCTCTTTCATCAGGCGTTTTTAGTTTCTTTAACTCAGTTTGCTGTGCTGCTGATAGTTTACTAGTATTAAATTTTCCTTTATTACCAGCTAAAATTCTTTTAAGTTCAGAATCTACATAAGAATAATAATCAGGATATTCCTGTGTTTTACTATCTTTCTTTAAAGTGATCTTTTCTTTCATTGCAGCTGTATATTGTTTTTCAGTTATTTTCCCTTGATCTCTAAGTATACCTAAGATTCTTTCTTGGCGTTTTTTAGCATTATTAAAGTTTCTCAAAGGATCATATAAAGTCGGGTTATTTGGAATTGTACAAACGAAAGCCGTTTGAGCAATACTCAAATCTTTAACTGATTTACTGAAATATGCTTTACTAGCAGCTTCAATTCCATAATTTCGGTTTGCAAAATAAATTGTATTAATGTACATTTCTAAAATTTGATCTTTAGAGTACTGTTTTTCTAATTGAAGTGAGATTTGAATCTCTTTTATTTTGCGTTCTACAGTTCGTGCTTGAGTTAAATATAAATTTCGTGCAAGCTGCTGTGTAATCGTACTAGCTCCTTGTTCTATTCCACTGTTGGACACATTCACCATAAATGCCCTAGCAACACCAAATAAATCAATACCCTTATGTGAATAAAAATATCGATCTTCGGTAGAAATAAAAATATCCTTTACTAGCTGAGGAATTTCACTGCTTTTTAAATTTATTCTATTATCACCAGAAGCAGGTATATAAAAAGGATTGTTGTTTCGGTCATAAAAAACACTGTTCTGTGATAAAGAAACTACAGGTAATTCTTCAACCTTCTTTTTGGGAATATTTTTTGAAGTCTCAAATGCCATCATAGCTTGCTGAGATGTGAAATAAAAGACAAGAAAGCTTATTATAATAATAATAAATCCAATAATTTTCTTCATAAAAGCCCTCTATTTACTTTCGATTTTTTAATTCGTTTTAAATTAATTAAACGAACGTATATTATTTTAACACGATTTTTCATATTGATGGGCATCTTATGTTATTTTTTACACAAATTGGTTGTATTAATAAAATAAGTAAATAAGTAGAAAATAGTCAAATTGTCTTACTTGAATATTCGTTAATCATATAAGACAATAAGGAAAAATCAGAAAATTTATTTTTCTGGAGGTGAGGTAATGAAAGAGCAGTTCCTATTTATTGATTTTGAATTTACAATGCCAGATGGAAAATCAAAAGGAATCAAATTTTTTCCGGAAATTATTGAAGTTGGTTTTGTAAGTGTTATTAATGATGAGATTAATCAAACTTATTCTTCTTTTGTTAAACCGCTTCAGTTTCCATTGTTATCCTCAAGATGTAAGAGGTTTCTAAGTATTTCACAAGAGAATGTTGATAATGGAATACAGTTAAAAGAACTTGGTGAAATATTAAATGAAGCGACAAAGAATTATAGAACGACAGTCATCACTTGGGGCAACATGGATATGAGAGTACTAAAACACAACTGTGAAGCTGCATCTATTTCGTTCCCAATTAATGGTGAAGTAAGAGACTTATGCCTCGAGTATAAAACTTTCTTTGGAAACCAAAATCAAACGGGTCTATGGAACGCAATGAAAGAATATGGAAAAGATGGAACTGGAAATCACCATAAAGCACTAGATGATGCTTTAACTACGTATCATATTTATAAATTAGTAGAAAAAGATAAGCAATATATGAAAAAACCTGCTCCTGCGACTTTAGGAGACTTAGTTGACTTTTCATTATTAAAGAAAAGAATATCTTCATATTAAAAACCAATTGATTTTAAATCAGTTGGTTTTTTATTTTGTTGATCGAGAAGTTAGATTATTCGTTGATAATTAAGTTGAGTCTTGTAGATTTCCACTACAGGATGCTCGCTTTCCATGGGGCGAGACCTAAGCCTCGGCTGTGCCTGTGGGGTCTTAGGCTTCCCGCATTTCCCATAGGAGTCGAGCACCCTTTCGTTCCAATCAATCATACAAAAAAAAGTTTACAATAAAATGCTCTAGAAAAATTACTAACTTAAATAAAATAGTATTTATTTTGTCCCATCTTAGGCGACTTATTTTTTAATTAAATTAATTTAAAAAGCTTTTTCGGGATAGATTTTTTTAATTAGAGAATACTCATTTTACTTTGATTATTTTAGAATACTTTGTATAATTGCAGTGGGAGTGATGGGACTATGATGGAGTTTTTATATTTTCCTGAAGATAAGACAGAGTATATTCCTGCCGTTATTTCATTAATTATTTTTATGATTGGTGCTTTTATTACGTTTTATCTAATTAAAAGAGCATCGGCAAAGGAAGAAAAGCGTATAACAGAATTAATGGAATCAAAAGAAAAAAAAGCATTGCGTGAATAAAATAATTCAAAATGGGGACTTACTAAGGAAGGTCTCTTTTTTTTGGAGAAGTTTATCACATTTTCATCACATCTATGTGTTAGATTGTTTTTGTCATTTTATTTTGCTATATAGATATTTTCTCGTTCGAGTTTACTTTAAAACTGTTTAAAACAATAAGATAAGTGATCTGTTTAACTCGGCAGAATTATAGGAGGTAATACATATGAAAAAGGTACTAAGTTTATTAATTGCCAGTATTATGATGACTGCAGGTTGTTCTAACGCGAAGAATCAAGATGCAGTCGAAAAACCAGTTGATGTAAATATTCTTCTTCCTACATCAGATATTAATTTAAATAAAGAAGTTACACTCCGTGCTGAAGTGAGCCAGAATAATAAGGCAGTTACTGATGCAGATGAAGTTCAATTTGAAATTGGTAAAACAGGTGAAGATAGTATGGCTATGCTAGATGCAAAGAATGGTGCAGATGGTATTTATTCAGCAAACTATAAATTTACAGATCCAGGTGATTACTATGTAATTGCTCACGTGACTGCTAGAGATCAACATTCGATGCCTAAAATGGACTTTAAAGTTCCTGCTACTAATTCAACTAATAGTGGAACTGGAAAAAGTGAACATGAATCTCATAGTGGAGATGACCATCATAGCGATCTAATGATTCATTTAATGGGTACCGAGAATCTTGATGTAAACAAAGAAAATGTTTTTACGATTCATTTGATGACGAATGATGGAAAAGCACTTGAAAAAGCGAACGTTCGAATTGAAACATGGAAAGATGAGAATGGAAAGCACGATTATACAGATGCAAAAGAAGTTGCACCTGGTGAATATGAGGTTAAGTATACGTTTAAAGATAAAGGAACAAACACTGTAAAGGTTCATGTTGAAAAAGGCGAATTACATGACCATACTGAAAAAGAAGTTACAGTAAATTAAATAAGAAAGAAGGCTATCCTATCTTTGATAAAAGGATAGCTTCTTTTATATGATTACTTTATGGGGGGAAGTATTTTGAAACGAATTGCTTTCGTTAGCACACTCGTTCTTTTCTTGTTCTGTACGGGCTGTTTTCCAAATAAAATGTCGCATATCAAGGATTCTGAAAATGTACTTATCTCGATAAATAAAAAAGTAGGTAGTTTAACTTTTCTTGATCCACATGACTTACATAAAGTAGCAGATTGGGATTTAAATAGAGATGTAAGTGGAGCGGCTTTATTGCAAAATGGAAAGGATATTGCAGTATATCATCCAGCAGATCCTAATATAGATATTTACCATCTTTCAACTGGTGATAAGATCAAGAGTTGGAAGGCCGGTGTTGGTATTACGAATATGATTTCTTTAAAGAGTAATCATACGATTGCTGTAACGAATGGAAAAAAGAATACGATAACTTTTTTTGATCAAAAGGGTAACGTGCATAAACAATTGAAAATAGGCAAAAATCCTATATCTATGGTTGAAGATACGGCTCACCATAAACTATTTGTTAGTTTATTTAACGAGAGAAAAGTGATTGGTATTAACTTAGACCACTATGAAGTAGAACAAACGATTGAAGTACCAAATACATCAATTGGCCTAATATTAAATAATGATGCTTCTGAATTATTCGTTGGTGGACACGGAAATGGCGAAAGTGAAAATGAAGATGTGAAAGTATACTCGACTACTACTGGTAAGAAACAAAAGTCACTTCATACCCCTCTAATGCCAATATCTTTTTTTAAAAATGATGACGGATTGTTTACAATAGCTCATGGTACAAATCAAATTTATAAGTTAGATCCTACCGTTGTAAATCAGACTAAATTTATTGAAGTTGGCTCCAACCCATATGCAGCAATTGGATTTAACCATTCAGCGTATGCAGCTAGTTATGATTTAAATAAATTGTACCAAATAAATACTATAACGATGAAAATTGAAAAAGAAGCGGCAGTAGGGAGAGGACCTTTCCAATTATTGTTAAGAGAGGGCATTCGACATGAGTGATAGAAGGATATTAATTGTTGATGATGAACAAGAAATTTGCCAATTAGTTGGAATGTATTTAGAAAACAGCGGGTATAGTTGGGACCAAGCAAGTAATGGTGAAGCAGCATTAAATAAAATTAGTCAATCAAACTATGATTTAATTATTTTAGATATTATGATGCCGATTATGGACGGATGGGCACTTTGTAAACAAATTAGAGAGACATCAAATGTTCCTGTTATTTTCTTAACTGCAAAAGGTGAGGAATGGGATAAGGTAAATGGGTTGAAAATGGGAGCGGATGACTACATCGTAAAACCATTTAGCCCCAGTGAATTAATTGCAAGAGTTGATGCTGTGCTGAGAAGAACAAAAAACACGGATTCTTCTATATTTCATATTGGTCAGATTAAAATCAATGAAAAAGCCCGGAATGTATTTGTATCTGATAAACCATTATCACTTACGTTGAAAGAATATGATTTATTGCTCTTTTTTTGCAAGCATCAAGATTATGTTTTTAGCCGCGAACAAATTTTAGAAAAGGTTTGGGGATTTGATTATTTCGGAACAGCAAGAACAGTTGATACACATATTAAAACATTGAGAATTAAGCTTGGACAGGATGCAGATTATATTTCTACAGTTTGGGGTGTAGGATATAAATTTGGGATAAATGGATGAAAAAAATCGTAAATTCTCTTTCATTTTTACAGAAGCTATGGCTAACAATCTGCTTAATGGTAATCTGTACAACGATCTTTTTCTTTTTAATGTTTCAGTTTGCATATAAGCAACTATATGTTTCTTATGTTCGTTCAACTTTAATTCAGGAAGGTACTAACTTAGTAAAACACTATCATAAAACAAATAATGTTGATGACTTTTCGAAATTTGTTTCAAAATTTAATGCTGTTTCAAATGCAAGTGTTTTATTTATTAGTAATCCGAGAGACTTAAGTGCATGTATCCCATACAATGTCAGCCATGAATCGTTTATCACTGAAGACGATCGCGAAACTTTATTAAAAGGAAAAGTAATTACAAAGACAGGATTTGAAAAAAGATTTAAGCATCAAATAATCGGTGTCGTAGTTCCAGTTGTAAAAAAAGAAAAACTTGAAGGGATTATTTATTTAAATCTACCTTTAAGGAGTATTACTGAACTAATCCAACAATCAAAATGGATTTTTATGATTAGTACATTGCTATTTGCTTTCATTATCCTTTTAATCGGCAGAAGTATAATTAAACAAATGATTAAGCCGTTATCTAGAATGGAACAAATCTCATATAAAATGGCAAATGGTGATTACACGGAGCGTATCCACTATAATAGTGGTGATGAAGTAGGTAAACTAGCTTTTGCTTTTAATTCAATGTCTGATTCTTTACAACAAGAAGATGAAAATAGAAAAGAGTTTTTAGCTAATGTTTCTCACGAACTAAGAACGCCGTTAAGTTATGTAAAAGGATATAGTGAAGCAATATTAGATGGAGTAATAAAAAAAGAACAACAACTAAAATATGTTGGTATCATTCAAAAAGAAGCAAGTCGAATGCAAAGATTAGTAAGGGACCTTCTTGATTTAGCTACTTTAGATGGACAACAGTTTCCTCTAAATAAAGAGCCGAACGTAATTGCGCAATTAATTGAAGATACAATCGAAACATATTCACAAATACTAATAGAGCGGGGTATTACAATTCAAAAGAATTTAGATGAGTCGATCATTGCTAACGTTGATCCAGACCGTTTCCAACAAGTTATACACAATTTAATTGATAATGCAGTTCGTTATACACCTTCGGGAACAAACATTTATATCAATTTATCTCAAGATAAACAAGTAACTCTGGAGATTATCGATGAAGGTAAAGGAATTCCAGTCGAAGAGATTCCGCATTTAGGGGAAAGGTTCTATCGTGTAGATAAAGCAAGGTCTAGAAATGAAGGTGGAACAGGATTAGGACTGGCGATCGTAAAGCATATTATTGACCAGCACAACGGTAAAATAAAATTTATGAATAGTGACGGTAAAGGTTTAAAGGTTATTATTACTTTGCCAGTATTTGAATTATAAAAGACATATTCAAGCTCTAAAAAGTTCTCTGGATGGACTGGTTAGATCCTCCAGTTTAAAAGCTAACGTGCACAATCAAAATTTAGATACAAAAATCAGTTATTATTACAATAAAAAAGGGGTGTCTATATGTCAGTTTACCTGACTTATGAGACAGCCCTTTTTAACTTATATAAAATTTGATATACGATCATAAATATGTTCGGGAATTTCTTCAGGAATTAAGTGTCCGGCTTCTGGATAAGTAAATAATGTTGAATGTTTTAAATCACGGTGTAATCTTTCCCCAACTGCTAATGGAACTACTTTATCTTTTTCACCCCAAATTAAAAGTGTTGGTACAGATATATCTTGTAAATCTGCTGGACTCAAATCTCCTTCTCGATCACGGATCATCTTAGTTAGCGCTCTAAAAATTTCATCTTGCATAAAAGGTTCCTGGTAGCCATTAATCATTTCATCATCGATTAGCTTTTGATCATGAACAACTGATATTAGAGAATTAACTACTCCTTGTTTTGCTAAGTTCCTCTTTATATAAAGATAGAAAAAAGGAAAATATGATGAAATGATTAGATGAGGATTTGCTCTGCCTAAATAACCAGAGCTACATAATAAAATCACTTTGTTAACAAGCTCTGGTTTTTTCTTCGTTACATATAATGCAATCTGTCCGCCCATAGAATGTCCGACTAAATTGATGTTTTCCAGCTTCAAATGATTCACAAGTGAGATTACTACATTAGCGAAGTTATCGTACGAATATTTAAAGTTTAATTGCTTACCACTTTTACCAAATGGAGGAAGGTCGATAACGACAACAACATGTTCTTTTGAGATAAATGGTATTAGCCTACGATAACTAAAGCAAGATGACAAAAAACCGTGAATTAATACAAATACTTTTGATTCTTGCTTATTAAAATTGTGGTATCCGTATAGTTCATAATAAACATCAAGACCAGAAATCTTATATGTCGACTGTATTGTTCCAGAATGATTCATCATCCAAACTCTCCTTTAAGTTTTTGGATTATTATGTCCAAACGGAAGGAATACATTCTAATCTTTATAATGCTCCGTATGTCACCATATGTTATGTAAATCACTAAAATACTTTTAAATTATAAGTTTTTAGTCAATTCTAATAAACATAAGTAATTATTTAAAAAAAATGAAATAGCCCAACCTTTAAAGTGACTATAATACAATAAGGGAACTTCAAAGGTAGTATCGTATATAAGCCTTATAGCAAACTTTAAAAGTTGGTCTGTGTGTGCTAAAATTTAGTTAGTGGAATTGAACGAAAATTAGGAGTGTTTTGAATGGCACAAAACTACAATATTGGAAAAGTTTACACTGGTAAAGTAACAGGGATTCAAACGTATGGTGCCTTTATTTCACTTGATCACCAAACACAAGGACTAGTACATATTTCCGAAATTATTAATGGATATGTTCGAGATATTCGAGACTATATTTCTGTTGGGCAGTTAGTAAATGTACGTGTACTGTCTATTGATGAGATGACGGGAAAAATTAGTTTGTCTTTAAAAGGAGCAAGTATCGATCAAGGATTTAATGGTGAAGAAAACTTAAAACATGCAGCTCGATTATTAAGAGAATTAAAACCAGATGGATTTAGCACCCTGCATAAAAAGTTAAATGAATGGCTTCATGTTGAGATGAAGAAAGAAAATATGACGAATTAAAAAGGAAGGGGGATCCCTTCCTTTTAATTTTTACTTTCAGACTGGAGAGTCCGAATCTATCTTACTTCGTTTGTCTCAGGATGTGTTCCTAGCTCTTCTGAAGGTTTGAATAGTAAGCCAAGGTTAATTAGTCCTGAAATACCAACGATACCATATATAATTCGAGCAAAAGCAGAATCAGCACCACCAAAAATTGCTGCTACTAAGTCAAATTGAAAAAATCCGATTAATCCCCAGTTTATAGCTCCAATAATTGTAAAAATAAGTGCAATACGTTGTAATGTACTCATATAGGTTAACCTCCTTTTTATGACCTTCAAAAATAGTATCTCTCATTTCATTTTGATTATGTACATAAGTAAAAAATTATCATTCTGTTTCTTGTTAAAATTTTCACATAAATTTAATCTTATTTACTTGCTTTCAATTATTTAATTAGGTACATTGTAAAGGTATTACAACTATTTAAGGAGGTTTGATGTATGACTTCTCATATTAAATTTGACTATTCAAAAGCAAAAATGTTTTTTCAAGATCACGAAATTTCATATTTAAGGGATGCAGTGAAGTTATTTCACCATACGATTCATGAAAAAACTGGTGCAGGTAGCGACTATCTAGGATGGGTAGAGTTACCGAATGACTATGACAAAGAGGAATTTTCTCGAATCCAAAAGTCAGCAGAGAAAATCAAATCAGATTCAGACGTTCTTTTAGTAATCGGAATTGGTGGATCATATTTAGGTGCACGTGCAGCAATTGAAATGTTACAGCATTCGTTTTTTAACATTGCATCTAAAGAAGAAAGAAAAGCACCTCAAGTGTTCTTCGTAGGTAACAATATTAGTTCTACATACATTCATGATTTAATTCAAGTTTTAAAAGATAAAGATTTCTCAATCAATGTTATTTCAAAATCTGGGACAACTACTGAACCAGCAATTGCATTCCGTATTTTTAGAAAGCTGTTGGAAGAAAAGTATGGCGTTGAAGAAGCTAAACACCGTATTTATGCTACAACTGATAAAGCGCGCGGTGCATTAAAAACTGTTGCGGATGAAAAAGGATACGAAACATTTGTTATTCCTGATGATGTAGGTGGACGCTACTCAGTTTTAACAGCAGTAGGTTTATTACCAATCGCAGCAGCAGGTATTGATATTGAACAAATGATGAAGGGTGCTCAAGATGCATATAAAGAGTACGGCACTTCAGAATTAGAAGATAATCAAGCTTATCAATATGCAGTTGTAAGAAATGTTTTATATAACAAAGGTAAAACAATTGAGATGCTTGTTAATTATGAACCATCATTACAATACTTTGGTGAATGGTGGAAGCAATTATTTGGAGAGAGTGAAGGGAAAGACCAAAAAGGGATCTATCC
The DNA here is from genome assembly GCF_002555445.1 of Bacillus sp. AFS017336. Classification (NCBI taxonomy): domain Bacteria; kingdom Bacillati; phylum Bacillota; class Bacilli; order Caryophanales; family Bacillaceae; genus Bacillus; species Bacillus sp. AFS017336. The sequence continues at coordinate 3,053 of NZ_NUCO01000017.1, read as the reverse complement.
ATCTTCAGCTAACTTTTCAACAGATTTACATTCTCTTGGTCAATATGTTCAAGAAGGTCGACGTGATTTATTTGAGACAGTTGTATCTGTTGAAAAGCCACGTCATGAATTAACAATTGAACTTGAGGATAACGATTCAGACGGATTAAATTATCTTGCAGGTAAAACTGTAGATTTTGTAAATAAAAAAGCTTTTGAAGGTACAATATTAGCTCATGCTGATGGCGGAGTACCAAATCTAATCGTGTCACTACCAAAATTAGATGAATATACATTCGGCTATACAGTTTACTTCTTTGAATTAGCTTGTGCGATGAGCGGATACTTACTTGGAGTAAATCCATTCGATCAACCAGGCGTTGAGGCATACAAGAAGAATATGTTTGCTTTATTAGGAAAACCAGGATTTGAAGAACTAAAACAGCAATTAGAAGAACGTTTAAAATAATAAAAAAACCGTTGTTAAATTTACTTTGACGACGGTTTTTTTTATGGATTTAAAATTAAAATTCATGTTTTTACTTAAGTAAGAAAATACTATTCAAAAAGGAGGAGAAAAGCATATGTATCCTTTAAAGTCAAAATTAGAGAATGAAATATTTCCACTTAATGATATTGAGGGGAAATTAAAAAATCATGGGTTTGTTATTGGCGCAAATTGGGACTACGATCATGGAAGTTTTGATTTATTAATGCGAGATGACGACGGGTATCAGTACTTACGTTTACCCTTTAATGTTACTTCAGGTTCATTAGATATGAATGGAGCAGTTATTCAATTTGAGTCTCCATTTTTACTAACTCACGTTTATAATGAGGGTCTTGATGATAATATTGGTTATGAAGGGAATTTAACTGGATCTTTAAACCAGTTTCAAGAACCGATAGATCCAGATGCTAAAGTGCCTAGAAAATATCAAATTAAAGGGTTTGAAATTCTTAAGAAAATTGAAGATGAACTTTTATAAAAAAAAGAGCCAAATCATGAAAATATGATTGGCTCTTTTTTATTAAGTAGAAATGATGTTTAAGTAAGTAAGATTAGGAAATCTTCTTTAGCAATCTGAATACTTTTATCAGGTTTTATAATTGTTTGTTTATCCCGGATTATGCCAATAATCATTTTATCGTTGTCTAATTCTTCTATTACAATGTCATAATAGAATTTTCCAATCATTTTTTGATCAACATTTAATATTTTAACTGTAAATGATTCTAATTGATTTGTTAGTTTAAGTACTACATCTGAGTAACCTTTATGCATTATCGATCCTGACATAACAAAAGAAGTTAGTAAATGTGCTTCAATAATTTCATTGGCACCAGCGCGATATGCGTTTATTACTTGATTTTTCGTTAAGATTTCTGCGATACAGTGAATCGATTGATTAACGCCTTTTGCAGCAATGATTGTTAAAATTGTTTGCATATCAGCTTCTTGTTCATTTTTATTTTGATCTGCTGTAATTAATATCGTATTAGCAAATTTAAAATTTGCCTTTTCTAAAACTGAATCGTTGGAAGCAGAGCCTTTTACAAAATGCACTTTCCCTAACTCTGGAGGTAATAGTTCTAGGCTTTCATCGATTAATACGATATGGGTAGAAATTGAAGAAGCGTGCAATTGGTTAATTACATTCTTAACTCGTTCGTTCCAACCAACGATGACAATATGGTTCTTTTTTGTAAATGTAAGTACACCTCTAAAATCTGCGTCTTGATTTCGGAAAGTTTGAGCTGTGAATGAAATCATATAATAGGAACCGACCCCGGTACCTAATAAAATTAATATAACGGCAAAAAAACGTCCAACTGGAGATAGAGGTACATAATCACCATAACCTACTGTAAACGTAGTAACGATTGACCACCACATTCCATCCCAAACAGTTGGAAACGTAAAAGGTTCTGCATAATGAATAATTGTTCCAAATATAGCAATCAATGATAATAAAATGACTGTAATTTTAAATAATGTATAGGATTTAAAATAGATAGGTTGGTTACGAAATACTTTCAAGCTTATTCCTCCATCGCAATTTCGTAACACTTATTTTTACCAATAAATAATAAGTTATCACTATTATATACTCTCTATTTCAATTCCACGGATATTCTCTATTTGTTCAATGTCATAATAGATTTCTGTCGTTCTTCGTTTATTAAACACTAGTAATTTCATTTGTATATAGTGCTCATCATTATTTAAGCCCTTTATTTTAATATTTTTAACTGTAATATCTTGTGCAGTTATTTGATCAATCACAATATTAATATTTTCTTTTCCTATAACTGTTAGCTTTAGGCTTATATCTCTTTCTTTTAATTTTTTTGGACCAAGTTTGTTTATTAAATAAGGAATTAATTCAACACTGATAATTAATAACCCGACTCCAGCAAATGCTGCGGCATAAAAACCAGCCCCAACAATTATTCCGATACCTGAAGCTCCCCAAATCATGGCAGCTGTTGTTAGGCCAGCGATCGTATCGTTACCTCTGCGAAGAATAACGCCAGCTCCAAGAAAACCAATTCCCGATACTATTTGGGCTGGTAAGCGTAATGGATCCATGGAGATATTTAAAAAGTCGCTGCTATGGAATGTATAGGCTGAACTAATTGAAGCGATTGTTAACAGGCAACTCATTATTGAAATGACTAGGCATGTTTTTAAACCAAGAGGTTTTCTTTTTAATTCTCTTTCTAATCCAATAACGGAACCTAGCATTGCTGATATAAGCAATTTTACGAGAATGTCTGGTTGTAGATCCATTTTCTAAACCCCTTTTCTATATAGTTTATGGCTAATTCGACATGTGGTATTACACTTCCTTCGTAGTTAAAATAAATTTTTTTCTTTTTTTATAAAAAAAACAAAAAAAGGGCTTGTCATATTCTAAATGCGATGTTATATTTATATACGTCGCCAAGATGGTTCGACAAAAAGAAACAAAGAAATAAAAAAAATGAAAAAACATGTTGACTCGATGTTGAAGAGATGTTAATATGAAAAAGTCGCTAAAGACGCGACGGTTTGAACTTTGAAAACTAAA
>NZ_NUCO01000122.1:0-236 GCF_002555445.1 Bacillus sp. AFS017336 | reverse complement strand
TCTCGCCGAGCAAGATCAGTCCCCGCCGCCGCAATGCCTGGGACAGCGACGAGGAGGCGCTGGCCTACTTCCGCGCCAAGAAGGTGTTTGCGCAATGGCACCCGCAGGTGCTCCAGGACTATGTGCAGGGCGGCCTGGCCGATGTGGACGGCCGGCGCACACTGCACTTCACGCGCGAGGTGGAGACCGCCATCTACAACACCTTGCCGCACAACCTGGCCTCGCTGCTGCACCAC
>NZ_NUCO01000121.1:0-442 GCF_002555445.1 Bacillus sp. AFS017336 | reverse complement strand
GCAAGAGCACGACGCTGGCCTCGATGATCGATGCGCGCAACGAAAAGCTCACGGGCCACATCCTCACCATCGAGGACCCCATCGAATACCAGTTCCGCAACAAGCGCTCCATTGTCAACCAGCGCGAAGTGGGCTCGGACACGGCATCGCTGCAGATCGCGCTCAAGAACGCGCTGCGCCAGGCCCCCGACGTGATCCTGATCGGCGAAATCCGCGACCGCGAGACCATGTCCTCGGCCATGGGCTTTGCGCAGTCGGGCCACCTGTGCCTGGCCACACTGCACGCCAACAACAGCTACCACGCGCTCAACCGCATCCTGTCCTTCTTCCCCGAGGAAATCCGCCCCACCATGCTGGGCGAGCTGTCGGCTGCACTCAAGGGCGTGATCTCCCAGCGCCTGGTGCGCACCGTGGACGGCGGCCGCATGCCGGCCGTCGAGGT
>NZ_NUCO01000120.1:0-315 GCF_002555445.1 Bacillus sp. AFS017336 | reverse complement strand
TGTGGCGGTGGCTCGGACGTTCCGGATCCTCGACGGAGACGTGAAGAACCCGCAGACCCGGCATTGGGAGCAGGCCGGCCGCGTCTTCGACCTGCTGCTCTAGGAGGTCTGCTCACATGATGAAGGAGACGGACATGGAACTGAAGCTCGGCGTACTGGCACTGCTCGAAGCGAAGCCCGAGAAGGCCGCGGAGGTGAAGGGGTTCCTGATCGGCGGAAAGGACGTCGTGGACCGCGAGCCCGGAACGCGCACCTGGTACGCGTTCCAGATCGACGACACCCACTTCGGCATCTTCGACTCCTTCGCCGACGAGG
>NZ_NUCO01000119.1:0-288 GCF_002555445.1 Bacillus sp. AFS017336 | reverse complement strand
CGGGCAAGACGCGGGTGCTGACCACGCGCATCGCCTGGCTGCTGCAGACGGGCCAGGCCACGCCGGGCTCCATCCTGGCCGTGACCTTCACCAACAAGGCGGCAAAGGAAATGCTGGCCCGCCTGTCGGCCATGCTGCCCTACAACGTGCGCGGCATGTGGATCGGCACCTTCCACGGCCTGTGCAACCGGCTGCTGCGCGCCCACCACCAGGCGGCAAAGCTGTCGTCCACCTTCCAGATCCTGGACACGCAGGACCAGCTGTCGGCCGTCAAGCGCCTGTGCAAAC
>NZ_NUCO01000118.1:0-200 GCF_002555445.1 Bacillus sp. AFS017336 | reverse complement strand
CTGCTGCATCATCCAGATGCCATCGGTGTTGGCCACGGTATTGCCCTGGAAGGCACCCACCGGCTTCAGCGTATGGCGGTCGAACAGATGGAACACGCTGCGCTGCTTGCCCTGCTCGGTGGTGATCCACCAGCCGTCCTTGCCGCAGGTGCGCAGCATCACGCCTTCGGCCTGCGCCTTGAACACATCGCGGCCAAAGG
>NZ_NUCO01000117.1:0-292 GCF_002555445.1 Bacillus sp. AFS017336 | reverse complement strand
GCGTGGACAAGCGTGCGCTGGAGCTGTCGGTCTACGACGTGCTGCTGGAGAACGCCAGCGTCAAGGAAGCGGCCGTGCGTTCCGAGGCCGTGGGCTACGACGTGCTGGGCGCCAACCGCGAACTCAGCGGCGCCGAGATCGAGCTGGTCACCCTGGAGCGCCGCAACGATCGCCTGAAGGGCGCCCTCAAGGCGGTCGATGCCGACTACGACTTCGTGCTGGTGGACTGCCCGCCCAGCCTGTCCATGCTCACCTTGAACGGCCTGTGCGCGGCCCATGGCGTGGTCGTGCC
>NZ_NUCO01000116.1:0-240 GCF_002555445.1 Bacillus sp. AFS017336 | reverse complement strand
GCACGAACACGGCCTCCTACGATCCGTCGGGCGTATTCAGCCCGGTCAATCCGACGGCCGGTTGCACGACAGACTGCGCTTCCACACCGGTGACTCCGGTCACAACGGGTACGCCTGCGCTGACGGTCACCAAGGCCAACCCGGGTAGCCTGGCTGTGGGCACGCCCTTCAACTACGCGTTCTCCGTGTCCAACGCTGCCAGTGCCTTCGGTCCTGCCACCAGCGTGACCATCAAGGACC
>NZ_NUCO01000115.1:0-346 GCF_002555445.1 Bacillus sp. AFS017336 | reverse complement strand
CTGGCGCGTCAGACCCGGGCAAGCGCGTAAAAGCCGCACCAGCCTGCGGCACGCTGCGCAAGAATGCACTGCAAACGTGCCGTCTTGCGCGCCTTGTCATGCAGGAAACGCACCAATCCGATGCGCCAGCGCACCAGCATGGCGCAACCGCCACTGCACCGGATTGGCACGCTAAATGCATGACAAAGGCCGTTACAACCACCACGCCCTGTACCGCCCGTCACGCCCATGTCCGCAGCGCTACCGATCACCGCCGTGCCCGCTTGCGCCTCGGGCTGGCAGGCCATGCTGGACCTGCGCTTCGGGCACCGCGCCGGCCAGGGCAGCGTGCTTTCCCACGCACGCC
>NZ_NUCO01000016.1:0-78894 GCF_002555445.1 Bacillus sp. AFS017336 | reverse complement strand
CTTCCACTTCCTGATCTTTCCGCTCTTCCTGTATTTCCTGATCTTTCAGTTCTTCCTGCATTTCCTGATCTTTCCGATCTACCTGCACCTCTTGATCTGTCCGATCTACCTGCACCTCTTGATCTATCCGATCTGTCTGTACTTCCTTCGTTCTCTGTTCTTTCTACTCTTTCCATTTCTATTCTATTAATTGAAAGTTTAAGTTCTTTTTCAATCATTTTCATATCTTGAAAATCTTTTGGAGTAACAAATGTAATTGCTGTACCAGTATCTCCTGCGCGACCAGTTCTTCCAATTCGGTGTACATAGCTTTCTGTATCCATTGGTATATCATAGTTGAATACATGAGTTACACCATCAACATCGATTCCTCTGGCTGCTACATCCGTTGCTACAAGATATTGTATTTTAGCTTCACGGAACAATTTCATAACTTTTTCACGTTTTCCTTGAGTTAAATCTCCGTGAAGTTCTTCGGATAATAGTCCTTTTCCTTTTAACTGCTCATTTAACTTGTTAGCTCTTCTTTTTGTTCTACAGAAAATGATCGCTAGAAATGGTTCAGTCTCTTTTATTTGACTCAATAATGCATTATATTTTCCACGATCTGTTGTTTCAATAATTAGTTGTTCAATTTCATCTAGTGTAATTTTCTTTGCCTTTACTTTAATAACTTCTGGTTTTTTCATGTAACGTTTTGCAAGAGATTGGATTTGGTCCGGCATCGTAGCAGAAAATAATAACGTTTGTCTCGATGCTGGCGTTTGTTTGATAATATCTTCAACTTCATGTAAAAATCCAATATGCAACATTTGATCTGCTTCATCGAGTACTAGGAAATCAACTTTATCTAATTTTATAGTTCCTCGTCTTAAATGGTCTAAAAGTCTACCTGGCGTTGCAATGATTAAATGTGCACCACTTTTTAGTTTACGTGCTTGTTGCTCAACGTCTTGGCCACCATATACAGCAAGTACTCCGAAATCTTCACTAACAATTCTTTTAGCCTCAGCTGTTATTTGAAGAGCCAGCTCTCTTGTTGGAGCAACTACTAATGCTTGAGTATGTGGTAGTTCTAAATTAATTCGTTCAAGGATTGGAAATAGGAATGCAAATGTTTTACCCGTTCCTGTTTGTGCTTGGCCTATTAAATCCTTTCCTTCAAATACAATTGGAATTGCCTTCTCTTGAATTGGAGTGGGCTCTGTAATACCTAATTCAGTTAAATACTCCGTTAATTCTTCACTTAAACCTAAACTAGAAAATTTATTCATTATATATACCTTACTTTCTATTTTCTATCATTAATAATAATGGTTGATTTATATATTTGTTCAAAAACGACTTATCCATTGTATCACAACGTTTATTAATCTTTTAAAATAATCCAATATAAATTTATTCGTAAAATCGTTCGGATTTCGATTACATCTGCATCAAATTATTTTTCTCATTCTTTCGATGAAATAATCAAGTATTGAAAGAAAAATTAAAATAAGATAAATAAGAAACGTGGGTAAACGACATTCTCCAAAAATTAAAATTTCTAATTTACATCTCAATTTGTAATTTTAGTAATTTATCAATTTAAAAAACGACGAAAAGAGGCCGTCTTAAAAGTTAGCGTAACTGACATATTGACGACCTCTATATAATTTCGAGAAATATTGTTGTTTTAAGTCTGTCTATAAATCTAATGGGGGGGTATTTGGGTGATGTTTTTCAAATAAAGTTGAATTGATGATTTCCATTTATAAATATTTAGTAGATTACTTCACTTTTTTAGTCAGTTCACACTGAATAAGAGCAGATTTATTTTTTTTTATGATTGTTTATCTTCTTTTGAACAAATACAGAGCTATAATACCCATACCAGTATAAGTATTATCGTATCAAATTTGAGGTTCTAGTATATTTAATTGCAGTTTTACTATTTTATTTGCAGTTCTGTTAATTTTATTTGCAGTTTCTCTATTTTTATTTGCACTTCGTCTTTTATTTGCAGTTCTATTATTTTTATTTGCAGATCCCCCTATTTTATTTGCAGTTTCTCTATTTTTATTTGCACTTCGTCTTTTAATTGCACTTCATTCGAAATCTCCTATTTATTCGATGTTTCTCAACTCCTTCCTACAATCTGACCGATATTTTCAACTACGCTTCTTCTAAAAATAAAAAAGAGGGTGTCCCAAATGGACACCCTCTTTCGTTATTATAAAATTACTCTAATCCAAGTGCTTCTAATACATCATCCAATGTATTGCTCTTATATTTTGTAGCTGCTTTAGGTGAATTGTCGTTCCACGGATTTTGCATTAGGTAGTTATTGATTACGTATTGCATATCTTTTGCATCAACAACGCCATCGTAGTTAATGTCAGCATCACGCTTATTTGTACCCCAATATGTTTGAATGTAAAGCGCATCTTTTACGTCAATGACATTATCTTTATTTACATCTCCACCAGGTATATAGTTATAATCGACTGGTTTAGATCCTGCAGTGGTTTTGCCATCTTCTTTTACACCAATTGTAAAATCTTTAGAGAACGTAAAGTGACCTGGAACATCAATTTTCATAGTGAAATTATCATCGGCTATTGGTAATTTCGTTCTAAATGCATATGGGAATGATTGAGCGTATCCTAACTGATCAGATACCCCATATTCTTTACCATTTTCATCCTTCACGCTAATTTTTGTACCTGCTTTATTATAATCAATTAGTTTTACTTGAGGTTCTAATCCATTAAACGTCATTAGTCCTTCAGCCTGAACTTGCCCTCTCACTAATGAATATGTCGGTGTTATATAGAAATATGGCTGAATTCCTTGTGTCGTTACGGTCGTGTTATCCACATTTGTATAAACAGCGTTAAAGAATCGACTTGAACCAGTTGCATTGTAGAAGTTCATTGGACCCTTATAGTACGGGTCTTTTGCTTTTAATGTTAAATCTACTAATGATACATCTCCAGCTATTCCAGTATTCGCTAAATCTCCAGTTGCCGTTGCAGTAACTGTCATTTTAGTTAGCGAACCATTAAATGGAGCAGTCGTATATTGAACATCTAGCTTGCCTTTAAATGCAGCATTTGGTTGTACGTTAATTAAATCAAGGTAAAGACTTGGATAAAGGAAAGTGAATTCAGCTTTCTTCACATTAGTTTTAACATTTTTTGTTGAGAAAGTTACAGTTGTTGATTCACCCATATTGATGTGTTGCTTATCTGAGATTGCTGTCGTATATGCGGTTCCTTTTTTAACAAAGTATGCATCAATAAAGCTACCATAGTTTCTAACAGTTGATTTCGTATAATCAGAGAAATCGTACTCTGTAATGGCATTTACAATTGGACCAGATGTACTTAATGGTATTTCAGAATTAAAGTTCCCTTGAGAGTCTAGTGGAATGCTTTTTTCTTGAGAGTTGTTAGGGTTATAGTAAGTAAAGTTGTTATCTCCTTGTGAAGCATTGATGCCTGCTGCTTTCATCTCATCAATTTCTTTATCAAATACATTACCTGATACAGTCACTTTTGTGTCAGTTGGATTAGCAGTTTCGTAAATGCCTCCAGCTTTCATATTGTTCATTGTTACTTTCGCTTCTTTTACTCCATTATAAACTGGTGCATCTGCAGTGAAAGTTTCACCTTTATCATTTGTACCCACCATTCTAATCTTCCATAATCCTGGATCAATCTCTTTAAGGTCATATGCAATTGGATTATTTGTATCACCAGTTAAAGGATAGTATTGACCATTATTTAAAACGCCTCGGAAGTAATACTCGATATTCTCGTCTGCTCCCATTCCGTCAGCTGAGCCTAAGAATCCGATTTCTTTGTCTGTTTTTGGATCCACAATAAAGAAATCAAAATAACGCATATGAGAATTTAATTTAAAGTTTACTCCAATAGACCATTTTGTCGCGTTACTTGCGGCCTCATACGGCACTGTAAACGCTGGTGGATTACCTGTTAGATAGTCAATACCTTCTTTTACCGTATGAATAGCAAATGGGATTTTATATGTCTCATTTGGATCTTTTTGGTTTGTATATACTACATACCCTTCGTAAGTTCCAAGCTTTGCAGTTTTCGGAACATTGATTGCAGCATCCATATTGCTACTACTGTATCGTTTAACTTTTACAGATGATTTTACATCTAATGTGACGCCATTTGCAGCAGCATCTTGATCTGCTCTAGAATCATTTGTGTATCGTGCATCCAATGTTTGGAATTGAACTTTAACATCATATGTTTTATCTACTGAGCTTTTATTAAATAAAGTGATTGAGCGTTGGTCTGATAAGTCTTTACCAGTGACTGCTTGTTCACCAAAGCTTAGTGCACCAGTAATGTTTTTAATTAGTTTAATGCCTTTACTTGCTAAAGTAGTTGCCCCATTATTACTTGTATTATCTTTTACTGTTGAAGTTTTATCTTTTACTTGAATTTCTGTCTGAGCGTGAACAGCATCATATGGGTTTACACGCCCTGCCCCAACCTCATATACACTGTATTTATCATTTAATGGTTCAGCTGTATTCATAAGTGTTGATTTAATATCTGACGGAGACATATCTGGATGAGCTTGTTTTAATAATGCAGCTACCCCAACAACATTAGGAGTTGCCATTGATGTTCCAGATAGACGCTCATATGCGTATTGATAGTTTCCAATTTGATCAGCTCCGTGCACATAGGAAGGAACAGTAGAGAAAACAGATACACCAGGTGCCGTTACTTCAGGCTTAATATCGTATAATACGCGAGATGGACCACGTGAACTGAATGGTGCTAATTTATCCCCAACAGTCACTAGTTGTTTCATATTACTAAATGTAAAACCTAGGGATGTACCTTTAGATGCTCCAACTAAAGGTAATTTAGCTGCCAATGCACTTCCTTGTGCGTAACTTAGTAAAAATGTTGGCAGTAAGCCGTAACCGTCACCAAGATATACATCACCTAAAGGAACATTCGTGTCATATAATACAACTGCTTTCGCGCCATGTGCTTTAGCAGTCGCTATAATTTGAGTGATCCCAAAGCTACCTCGCTGTGCTAAAACCACTTTTCCCTTTACATCAATTGGATCAGAATTTCCAGCAGAACCCATCCAATAACTAGTTTCACTACCAAAAGACACATTCACCATTTGTAAAGTTTGCCCTTCAAAATCCGCTACGTTATCTGTTAAACCTTGAGCAGCTAATTTTAAATCAACAGGTATATCACCTGTAGTAGGGTGTAATGCACCTGAAAAACTCGGAATTGAAACAGATGTATCGCTCGCTCCAACTGTAATAGCTAAAGGTGCATTACCAGGTGCGCCAAGTGAATACATTCTATCTCCTGAGTTTCCTGCTGCAACAATCGCCGTTACTCCAGCAAGAACGGCATTGTTTACTGCAATACTCGTAGGATATAATGGATCATTGTAATTTGCTCCAAGAGACATATTAATGATATCCATTCCATCTGAAACTGCCTTATCAATACCAGCCAAAATTGCAGAAGTAGAGCCGGATCCATATGGTCCTAAAACGCGGTAAGAATAAATATCCGCATCTGGAGCAACACCCTCAACTGCAAAATCTGCATTATTCTTCGCTTGTCCAGCAATAATTCCGGCTACGTGTGTCCCATGCTCGGTATAGTAAGCTTCACCGCTTGATCCCAATTCAGGCTGACCAGACTTTTTCCAATCGGCATATGTAGTTTCCATTGGGTCATTGTCATTATCTACAAAATCGTAGCCACCTTTGAAAGCACCTTTTAAATCTGGGTGATTGTAATCAATCCCAGTATCAATAATTCCGACTTTTACACCTTTTCCTGTAAAACCTTCTTGATGTAGTTTTTCAACACCTGGGAATGTAACCATCGTATGAGTTGCAGTTTGCTTCGCCGTCGTATCCTTAATAGAAGGTGGCTCTACTTGAACCTGCATATCGCTCCAGACGGCTTTTACTGCATTAGATTTAAGTAAAGCCTTTACTTTGTTAGCTGGTAGAGTCATAGAGACCCCATTAAATGCTTTTTTATATGATCGTTTAATTGAATATGGATTTTTCTTTGATTTTAATTCACTGCTAAAAATAGTTTTTAAGTCTTTTTGGAAAGTGTCATGTGATGCATCTACTTTTTCTTTCGCATCCTCCGCTGTTAGATTTACTCCATCAGCTTCTGCTTCTAAAACGGCAGTTTGACCAGGCTTGTCCTTAAACTCGACAATGACAGAAGTAGGCTTATCACTTGTTTGATCAACTTCAGGTGACAAATTAACTCCCTCTTTGTCATTTAGCTTTAATTGCTTAATTGCCTCACGCTGCTGAGGCGTAAGTTTTGCTAATACTTGTTCAATCTTTGAAGTTGCTTGTGCATGAACTTGGTGCGAAAAGGAGATTGGTGTAATCGTAGTACTAATAAGTCCTGTTGTTAATGCTAATGTTGTAACATTTCTAAACATTTTCTTTTTCAACTACTATCCCTACTTTCTTTTCTTAATAAGTTCATTATATTGAGACTTGATATAATTTTATTTTCTGAAAATTACGTCAAATTGTATTTTTTTTAATTTTTTTATCTAAACTTTAATTCTTCTAATCTATATTCCACAGTTTCAATTTCTTTAAACCACATAGACTAGGCAAAGTTATGTGAAGAAGTCTCTTTAATCCCATCAATACTTAATAATTGTATATATTTATCTATTTGGTCCGAAGTCGCATGATGTTTATATCTCCAGTAAACTAGTAAGCACTTATTAAATCTTTCCAAATTTCCTATTTGATTTGCTGCATAAGCTACATCCAATAATTCATCTAACCCTTTTGGAAATTGTAAGCTTTCACACTGAAACAAAGCATATGCATATCGAAACTCCAAATATACTTTTTGTTTTAACCAAGATTCCACTCTTTCGTCCAACTCATCAATCTTGTGCTCATATAAATCTAATATTTTTTTAGCATCCTCTAAACGGTTCAAATGAATATATGCCTCAAGCACCTTTGGTAAACCAATATGTACATCCTCTCTATCTTCTAACCATGTAAGATACTGATCTACATACTCTAAATAACCATAATCCAAATAAGATGCAAGTCGATTTCCAATCGCTAAATCTGCAAAATAATCATTTACTTGAGCATAACTGTCGGTTAGTTCAATTATTTCTTCAAGCGTTCCTCCAAGACGTGCTAATGCAAAGCTCTTATACATGAGAGCTCTTCCATAATATTCACCGTCTTTAACAAGCTTCCTTAACCTCTCAGCATAATAAAGTACTTCTTCCCATCGCTCACGCCAATAGTAAAATGCAACAATCCATAAGTAGGCTTCTTTTATAACTTTTTTTGGCATACAAAATAGATATTCCAGCACATCAGTCAATGCATGCTGGGCGTCATCAGTCATCCTTAAAATGTAAAACCGCCGAAAATAACTAATTGCCAACAGTTCCATAATATTTTTCGAATCATTTTCAATAATGATTTCATACAATAGCAATGATTTTTCTTCTTCTCCTGCTTTAAAAAGCTCTTCAGCAACGAAGAAAATGTAATTCAAATAATTGGCCCGATCAGTGTCCGATTTCTCTGTCGTCATAATTTGTAGCAACCTTTGACAATGTTCCTCGTAACCTTTCAAAAAGCACTTAAACAAAAACTGTACACTTTTACGCTTATCCAATAGTTGTTCTTCATTGAAACATTCCTCAGCAAAATGTGAATAAAGTGCACCTTCCTCTAACTCAATAGCCTCTGTAATAGCATCCAAATATTTAAGTGTAACCGAACGTTTATGATTTAAAAGACGACTTATTTCACTTATATGTATACCTGACCTTTGAGCTAAATCCGTTTTTGTCCAGCCTTTCTTCCGACATATCAATTCAATTTCTTTATATAATGCTGCGTTCATTCTCCTCACCTACCAATTATTTTCTATTGTTTTTTAACTTCTTAAACTTTTAAGCAAAGATTACAATTTCATTATAACGATAGTTGACTTGATTTCATTTCCGAAAAATTTTGTCAATTCCCATCAAATTCTAAGAAATTCTATGAAAATTTTTTAAAAAAAGGACTCTCCATTAGTCATATAATGACTTTTGGAGAGCCCTATTAATCGTTTATATAATATGAATCTACGTTATATCCTTGAATACTTAAGTAATCTAGTATTCCTAAATAAATCCCTTCAGCTGCTTCTTGCTGCCAAATCTCATTACTTAGCTTTACATTATCTGTTGGATGATCTATATAGCCTAATTCAGTTAAAATTGATGCCATCGTTGATTCGCGAATTACTTGAAAGTTTCCGCTTTTAGTACCACGATCCTTTAACTCTAATTTTTCAACTAGTCTATTTTGAATAGTTTCAGCAAGTGTCATACTATCTTCTAATTTCGTCGGCGAATTAGTAGGAGAAGTCTTTGATTCACCATAATAATATGTTTCTGTTCCATTTCCATTATGCGAAGAAGATGCATTAATATGGATACTAATAAATGCGTTCGCCTTTTTGGATTTAGCAAATTCGACACGCTGATTTAATGTTGGATATGTGTCAGACTCACGAGTAAAATATGTTTGGATCGGTAGCTCCACTAAATAATCGTTTAAAAATTGAGAGACAGATAAGACAATCATACTTTCTTTATAGATTTCCCCGCTACTTGTTTTAAATGTTGCACCAGGATCACTTCCACCATGCCCTGGATCAATAACTAGAATAAAATTTTCTAAATTCATATCGTCATCGCTTATTTGCTGGATATATTTCGCACTAACCCACCCAACAATCGTACCAGCTTCAATTTCATACCATCCATCTTTTTCTGCTTTAATTTTAACTACAGTACCGACTTTAATGCTTGTTATTGACTCATACGTAGTTCCCGGGCCAGTTCTTACATTTAAAGATGAGGTAGTAACTCGTCCACTTTTATCTTGTTGATCGATTGCTGAAGTGTCTCCACTTGGTGGCTTTGTTGTTGGGGGATTCGGTTTACTCTCTTCTGGTGGTTTCGTTGAAGGCGGTTTTACTTCGTTAACAATTTGTATCACATACGCCGAACTTACCCATCCATATCCTTTGGTTGTATTTATTCTGTACCAAGTAGATTTTTTTTCTACGATTGAAACTTTAGTACCTTTTTTTAGAGTTGTAATTACCTTACCCGTAACACTAGGACTTGTTCTTACGTTTAGTGAAGATGCAGTTATTTCACCAGAGAATAAAACTTTTGGAGCAGTTGGAGTTTTTTTAAATAATTTAATATACTTAGCTGATGCCCAGCCTATTTTTTTACTAAACTTAAACTTATACCAACCATTTTTTCTTTCAGTAATTGTTAGTTTATTTCCTTTTTTCAAGGTCATGATTTTACTATAGGCAGTGCTTGGTCCAGTTCTCATATTTAAAGAAGCCGCAGTAACTACGCCGCTTTGTGTAGTAGCTGCTTTACTACTATTTACTCCAAAAAATAGACTACTAGATAGAATAGATAAAATCATACCTATTTTTAATACATTATTCCATAGTTTTAAAAGCATCTTACAATCCCGTTGCCATAAATTTATTGAAATCTATACATACTTCCAGTTTGATGTAATGATTTTTTCAAACAATTAGGCAACGTCCTCCTTCCTAATTCAAAAAATTTAATGTTTTTTTTTCGATCCCCCTCTTGCTTTGCAAATTTATACTAGAGACGATATTCGAAGTTTCTCAGCCTAAAAAGAAGACTTATGGCGAAAGCAACCCTTTTTGCCAAAGTCGGCTAAAAAACTGTTCTATATTTATATATCGGTAAAGGGGGTATATTTCTTTAGAAATTTTGACGTTTTTTAGAAAAGTAAGCTAATCTACATTTATTAATCCATTAATAAAAAGGTAAGAATACATTACATAAAGAATAGTTAATACAGTAAACACAATACTAGTTAAGGAGCTGTTTAAATGAATGGAATTTTAGATATTGTTATTTTTTGTAAAGACACAAACTCTTCTAAAAATTGGTATGAAAAAGTTGGATTTGAATATTTAAGGGGCCATGAAGATATGCACTGGTTTAAAGTAGGAGATGGTGAGGTAATGCTTCATCCTACAGAAACACAATCAAATACAGATGCTGTCTTTCAATTCATAGTAAAAGAAGTCGATCCACTATTTGAAAACATAGTAGAAAAAGAATTGACTCCATTAGATTTCTCAAATGGAGAAAAGGTCATTACAGAACCTACTGTTCAACCATGGGGCTATAAGGAATTTTGCTTACGAGATCCAGACGGTTATATTTGGGCATTTGTACAAAAATCAAATTAAACTGCAGAAAATCCGCGAGATATTTAATTCCTTGTGGATTTTCTGCAGTTTTTTATTATATTTTGCTTACTTTTTGATCCACTTCGCAATATATCAACGAGATTTAGTATTATATCAACCGGTATTAACGATATATCAACGGGCTTTAGCATTATATCAACGCCGTTCACAACTTTATCAATATTGTTCAAAATATGTTCGCATTTTTCAATATTGGCCCCAGCTTATTTTGTTGTTATATCTTGCATCACACAAAAAACCTTATGAAGTGATCATAAGGTCTTACATTACTCTGAAACATCCACTTCTTTTTTAAAAAGCTTCCCTTGCTTTCTATACATAGAAAAAGTTGACCAATTTGCAATGAATACACCGGATAAGATTAATATTCCACCAACGGCCATGATTGGTTTAATTGGTTCGTCCATTACGAAATATCCTAATACACTTGCAATTAGCGGGGATACATAAAGCCATGTTGATGGAAAGACTGGGTTCGTTTTCGCCAGTAACCAGCTGTACAAACCATGTCCCCCAATTGAACCTATAAAAATAAGGTACAATATAGGCCACTGTGCATCCCAAGAACTTAAAATTGAAATATTCGGTTTTTCTATTACAAATGAAAATAGAAGAAGAAATATTCCACCATATAGCATTTGAAAAGCATTGATTAAAAACGGCGATACACTATTGAAATCCGTTAAGACTTCTTTTGATGTAATAGAACCTAATCCGTAAAATGCTTCCCCTATTAATACTGCCACACAAGCAGCAACCCATAAGTAAGAGATATGTTGACTAATCCCCGGTAAACAAACGAAGATCACACCAGCAAAAGCCATTATTAACGCTATTAACTGTTTACGTTCAATTCTCTTATTATTACGTTTTAATTGAAAAAGTAAAATCATCATAGGACCAGTTGCAGACAAAACTGCAGCTAACCCTGATGTTATATACTGCTCAGCCCAATATAGTGTTGAAAATGTCATAAAGGTTAAGCAAAATCCAATATACATTAGTCGCTTTGATAAAATAAATTTTTTCACGTTTTGCCCTTTAAGAAGAAAATAAGTTATGACGATCAATCCCGCTAAGGTAAATCGTACGCCAGCTGAAAATAAAGGTGAAACCCCTGACTCAATTCCAAATTTTATTGCAAGAAAAGTTGTACCGAAAATAATACAAATAAACAAATAATTAATAATGATCATTTCATCACCCCTTTGATAAAGGTATTATATTAAAGTGGGAGTATAACAGTATAATAGAGCATATAACAGTTAGCTATTTTCCCATTGACGATTGATCTTTTTTTTAATAACTTATTATTTAAAAACTAGTGGTGAAATGATGAAAATTCAAGTCCATAAAAAATCAACAGTTCCGATTTATCTCCAAGTAAGTACTCAGATTGCAGGTAGCATTCAAAGTGGTCTACTCATGCCTAACGAGAAATTACCATCTTTACGGATTTTGGCTGATGAACTTTCAATAAGCGTTTTAACAGTTAGAAAGGCTTATAAATGGTTAGAGTCACACGGCTATGTCACGGTAGAGCAGGGTAAAGGGGTATTTATAAGAAAGAAATTGAATAAAACGTTGCAAGTAGATTCAAGTTCTAACTGGCAACAGACTTTAGGAATAAATATTGTCAGGTCCCAATATTTAATAAATAGAGAACAGCTAAAATATGATTTTTCAAAAGCAGTTGTCTACCCGCGTCTACTTCCTAATAAATTTTTAGCAGATGAAATGCAAAAGCTATTTAGAGATGATGCCTCTATTTTAACAACTTACGGACCTGTTCAAGGAGATTTCGAACTAAGAACGGAAATCGTTAATCACTTATTTGAATTTCAAAAAATACGCTGTAGCGCTAATCATCTAATCATTACAAGCGGAGTACAGCAAGGAATTGATTTAGTCGCTCAAGCATTATTAAAACCTGGTGATTCAATTATCGTAGAAAGTCCGTGCTACGGTGGTGCACTTGATATTTTTATAAATAAAGGGATTCATATAATACCAGTCGAGATGGATGAGGAGGGCATTCGATCAGATTTAGTAGAAGACTTGTGCATTAAATTCATGCCAAAATTAATTTATGTTAACCCTGCCTTTCAAAACCCAACAGGAATTTCAATGAGTAATGATCGAAGAAAAGAATTAATTGTACTAGCACAACGCTTTAATTTCTTTATTCTTGAAGACGATTCATTTAGTGATATTTATTTTGAGCAATCAATTCAATATTTTCCGCTTAAATATTACGATCAATCAGATCATGTCATCTACATTAAAGGCTTCAGTAAAACGTTAGCACCCGGTATTAGAATTGCTGCATTGCTGGCAAATGGACCAGTCTTAGAATGGCTACTCGCAATAAAGGCTTCAATGGATGTAGGAAGCCCTTTACTAACTCAAAAGGCGATTTTACCATTTTTACGAACCGATCGAATGCGAAGTCACGTTGAAAAACTACGAATTGCTCTACAAATCCGACGTGATACAAGTGTTAACATACTATCTTCACTTAGTGATCAACTAGATTGCCGGATACCTGATGGTGGCTTTAATTTGTGGCTGACATTTCATGAATCGAATTTAGATATTTTTGAGTTATTAAGAAAAGCTAATAAAGAAAATATTTCATTTTTGCCAGGTGTAGCTTGTTATAACAATAAAACAGATGTTGCTTCACTTCGTATTAGTTATTCGCTTGTTAGCGAAAACGACTTATCCGATGGATTAGAGAAGTTATGTACAATCATCAGAACAAGATAATTTTTCGTAAAGGAAGGCCTTTTAGAACAAGATGCTAAATTCAAAAAAAATAAACTTATTACCGCTCGTCTTAACAATACCAGCTATGATCATTGGTGTAATTGCTATGAACAATAATCACGTATCGCCATCCATATACGGACAAAATATTGTTATTTCAATTGTTGGAGGAATCATCTCTTTTTTAGTTCTGTTACGAGGTCCGAAAACTTTAAAGAATAAGACAAATATCATTGTCATTACAAGCATATTCATATTACTATTATTAACCTTCTTTGATGGAGGTTTGCAAGGTGTACATCGTTGGTTGGCAATTGGTCCCGTAAGGATTAATATCGCCTTCGTATTCTTTCCATTATTAATCATACATCTATCAAATTTAATGAAGTCTAAAGCAATTTGGATCACTTTTAGTTTTATACTATTTTTTACACTATTACTATATTTGCAACCAGATGCATCTCAACTAACTGCTTTTACAATTGCGATCTCGATTTCATTATTAAGTGTGAAAAAACATAAAAAGACTCAAGTACTATTATTCATTATTTTTATACTTTTAATAGTCTATAGCTGGTCTCATTTAGATAACCTTGCGCCAGTGTCATACGTCGAGGACATTTTAAGTTTAGTAAAGGATATGGGAATTGGATGGCTAATCAGTGCGATTATCTCACTTATAATTTTACTAATGCCATTTTTCTTTATTCCACCAAACAATGCAAAATTATTATCGTTTAGTCTAGGGACCTATTTAGCAATTTGCATTCTTTCAAGCTTTTTTGGAAACTTCCCAGTGCCGATTATCGGTTATGGAACTTCTCCTTTTATCGGCTACTTCATTGCTATGACCTGGTATGTGAACAACAAAAAAATGAACCATTAAAAGGTTCATTTTTTTGTTTCACCAATGAGACGGTCTTTTAAGTGTCACTGGTAATTTTGTATGATAATCTCCTTTTGCAGAGTTAATTTGAGCTTGGGTTAGAAAAATACTGCCCGTAAGATCCGCCCCACTCAAATTAGCATCTCGCAAGTCTGCTCCAATTAAATCGGCTCCCCTTAAATCCGCACTACTTAAATCAGCAGCTATAAGATAGGATCCTCTTAAGTTTGCACCTATAAAATTTGCATTCTTTAATTTAGCACCCATAAGGTCTAAGCCTCTTCCAGTTTTTTGACGCTTCTTATTGTTTTTAAATTTACTTAAAGCCTCTGCCCTAGATAGTTCACTTGCACGTAAAAGTACAGCGTTTACTTCTGCACGGTGATGTATAATATCTAAGTTTAATATTAACTTAGCGTCCATATGTGTTAATTTTTCAGTTTCTTCTAATATTGTTTTTATGTCATTATGGATCTCACTTGCAGCAGTAAGCAGCAGACTTTCATTTAAATACCAAAGCATTTCATGAAGCTGCTTCATAATCGGAAAAACTTCATACATCTCATTGGCTAATTCAGGGTTTTGTCGCCAATCGTCTCCATTGAAGGTTACTTGTGATACTTTTTGTCCCGCACCAAAGCAATCAAAAACAGTACATCCTTTGTAACCTAATTCTCTTAAATTATGATGAACTCCACATCGGTAATCAGATTGTAAATTATGACATGGTTTTCCAGCAATTTTATCTTTAGCAAAGTCAGCCGAAGCAGCAAATGGTAATGCAACACAGCATAAGCCAAAGCAGCTCTCACAGTCGGCTTTTAGACTTTTATATCGCTCGTCTACTAAGCCGATGTTTTCAATTTTTTCAGCCACACTCGCTCCCCCCTTCATGCTATAAATAAACGAATAATAATTTTTATCGTAACATCGTAGATTTTTTTGGTCAAACTTAGTATTGCTAGCGACATTTATTATTAATTGAGCCACTAAACCCTTTTAAAAATTAAAAAGCAGATAACTTTAAAATAACGAGTTCGGTTTTGAAGTGCAAAATCAAAATTCACAACCTAATTCGTTAACGTATAAACATTAATATCATAAGTAAATTGGTAATAAAAAAAGCTGTGGATTTCGTAATCCAACAGCTTTTTTATATTTTGACTTCTTTTTTGATTATGAATGAGCTTCATTATCATTTTTGTGCTCAATGATAGAGAAAAAATTAATAATAAAGTTATACCTCTTTTTTATCTAGGAAATGTTTTAATGGCTTTTGAAGCACGTCCACAATGGCTATGATGATACTTGTTGCTAAAATACCCATCAGACTAAGTGATATAGGACCTGCTGCATCATCTCCTGTTATTTTAGAAATCACTTTTAAGCTTATTATCATTAGCACAATGAAGATAATGGCTGTAAAAGCACATTTTTTTATAATCTTCATAGATTTAAGAGATAACTCAGAAAAAGCGTTGTTCCTTTCGATAAAGGTTAATAGTTTATATACATGATACAGCGCAAAAGAAAATGTAATACAGACTCCATACGCACATACTAAAAGGGGATATATCGAATAATCTCCACCTGGATGCGCTTTTAAGTCTTTAATTGTTAACACAGGCATCCAATAAATGCACAAAGTAAGCACTGCAATTCCAACCAGAAAAACAATGACCCTTAAGAAAGTGGCAGAACCTCGTTTAACATTCATTTAAAAAACCTCACTTGTTTAATGACATAATGACTTTAACATATTATTTATTGTTTTACAATAAATTAATATCGTATTTTATTATATTATTATTGTTATTGGAATATCCTTTGATATTAATCAAAAATAAAAAGCACTTCTCATTACATAGAATTAAAAGTTTAAAGTTAGCATATACGAGCCTTTTTAGTGTAAGTAGTTAATATCATTCAAAGTAAATTGTTTGCTTGTCATCGCAATATACAGCATAGTGTTTTACTATGGCTCTTATTCGTTCTGAAAGTACTCAAACTACTTTGTCAGCATTATGGCTCTTTGGTTTGATCAACTTCTTTTAACTCACCTCAACAATTTCAGCAATCTATTTCCTTTATATATCAACAAAAATAAGAGGTTCAAATCAGATGCGATTTGAACCTCTTTTTATTACTCTAATTCAATTTTTGTAGTCTTAAACCGAACCCGTTACTTTAAAAATCATCTGCTTAAAATCGCTCTATTTTATTGTTACATCCTTTAAAGCTGGTACAAAGTTAATCCAAGTTTGACCAGGAGCTAACTTTATTTCCGTTCCGTCTAGTGTATAAGGAAGGATTCGCCCATCTACATTTTTCCATTCAATATTCATATACTCTCCGTCTACAATATAATAACCTTTTCCTCCGTCTTCAATATCAATTGCGCGACGACCGTAGCTATCTATTATTTTATGGTTTGCTTCAACGACAAGTATATTTTTAATTTGTAGCTCTTTCCCATTCAAGGCATCCTTTGCTACAATTCCGTTTTGAATTCGCTGAAATTCTTTTGTTGAAATCGAGTACTTGTAAGTTACATTATTTCTAGCGTCATGAGAGTATCTTATAAAAACCTCTGATGTATTTTTCCATGAATTATCAAAAACCAAGTCTGTTTGCGTAAAGTCTAATGGAGTTACTTTTTCTGTGTATGAGTAATGTCTTTGGGCAACTCCTTTTTCAATACCTTCTTTTAAAATATATGAATTATGAGGTGCTTTTCGCGTTTTATCTCTTTTAAATAAAGTACCATCATAGATCAATCCGTTTAATGCGTCAATCATTCCAGCATCCATCATTTGTTTTGCTTTTGGACTGTTTCCGTGACAAATAAATAATGCATGATATCCATTTGCTAAATTAATGTAATAATCTCTAGCACTTCTGACTGGCCCAATTTTCTCAGGTATATCACTTTGGAAAATTGCTAGAAATCTTGTAATATCCCCTTCTGCTAAAAGTTCATAAACAACATCTGCATTGCTTAATCCACTTTGAGGTCTAGCCAAGTAGTAATTATTGACCATTACTGCAACTGGTCTTTGTTCACTCACTTGACTAATAGGTAATCCGTTTAATGGAGCATAAACCGTATCAACTTCACCTTTACCAATTACATGTTCATTCTGTGGACTTTTATCTTCATTTTTAACCGTTTTTACAGACTTTTCGCCATGCTTGCATCCTACTAAAAGCATACTGATTACGATTATAGATATAAATTTTTTACGCATTGGCTCCCTCTCAATCTGTTTATTTTCTTAAATTATCAAAATAAATGCCTAAAATTAAAATGAGTTACAAGTAGTTTCTAACGATATTCAGAACTAACTGTCTGCCCTTAATATATGACCTTTTATTGATAAATAATCAGCTAAAAAATGTTCTTATTTTAATTAAATTTAAATATTGTATAAAGATAGAATGATTAGAGGAGTTGAAGCGATATGATTGTAGTTCATTATATTGAGAAAAACGTTGAACTATTAAACCAACTGCTCAAAAATGTCCCCAACACAGGTGACGTGATCCATATTAAAGGTCGGAAAGGCACTGTATTAAATGTCAATCCGGTAAACGATAAGCACGTAAATGTTATTGTAGAACTAGAAGTTATTAAGAAAGTACAAATTTTAGCAAAAGATGATAAAAAGAGAAGAAGATAATTTTCAAACGCTTAATGGGAGATTGCTCCCATTATTTTTTTTAGTTCTACAAGACTTTATGATTTCCCTTCCTATTAATTCTCTTTAGTGTCCTCGTATATATGTATTCCTTTTTCAATTATCATGATAAACTAGGAAAAGTTTAAATAATTGAATCAAAAAGGAGATTTAATATGGAAATCAAGAGCATCCACCATATCGCTATAATTTGCTCTAATTATGAATTATCAAAGCATTTTTACATGAATTTACTCGGTTGTAAGCTGATTAAAGAGACGTATCGCGAGGAACGAAACTCTTATAAATTAGACTTAAAGATTGGAAATAATGGACAAATTGAGTTATTCTCATTCCCTAATCCTCCAAAAAGACCAACAAATCCAGAAGCAGCTGGGTTACGCCATTTAGCCTTTTCTGTTCTCAATATTGAAGAAAGTATTCAATACTTACAACAAAATGATGTATATGTAGAACCAATTCGCATTGACGAACTAACAAATAAAAAATTCACTTTTTTCCAAGATCCAGATGGATTACCATTAGAACTATACGAAGAATAAAAAAAGATAAAAAGCAGGATTTATTAAAAGCTTCCTGCTTTCATGCTTCTTATAACCCTACCTTCAACTTATCGGTTAAATCAAATGTTTCTCCATTTATTTCTAAAGATACTGGTGGACCATATTGTTTTGTAATTGTCATCGTTCGTTTAGCAATGATAATTTCGAGTTTTGCTCCTTGCCATAAAAATTGGAAATTCATTTTATCCCAGTTAGAAGGTAGTTTTGGTTCAATCTTTAATCGGTTTATATCCATTGAGATATTTGCAAAGCCAAAAATAGCCGCTAACCAATTTGCACCTAGAGATGCTGCGTGAATTCCTTCATCCGAAGAATTTGGATTCGGTCCTAGATCTATTAAACAGCCTTCTTGAAATAATTGATAAGCTTCATCTATATAATCGCATCTCGCAGCAACGATTGCATGAACTAAATTACTTATTGAAGTCTCGTGAACAGTACGCTCCTCGTAGTATTCCAAATTCTTTTTAACGATATCGGTTGAAAATAAATCTGGAAAAAGATAAAGCAACATCACAACATCAGCTTGCTTTAAAACTTGTAATTCATTTAGTTCTTTTAGGGAGTAATCTAATAGAATTTCACGACTAGCAATGGACTGCTTATATTCCGTTAAGTCAATTTCAGGTTGATCTAAAAATGTATCGTCCTGTGGAATAATATTTTCATCATTAGGTTTTGGCAAATACAATCGCTTTAAAAAGTCAGTACATTTTTGTAGTAATTCAGCATCAGGGTCATTGTATTTCCCCATAAAATTCAGTGCATTCTGGACATTAAAAAAAGCCATATAATTTGTATAAGCATTATTATCGACTAGCTCGGTAAATCCACCAGGTCCAATTACGTTATTAATCAATAAATCACCATTTACATCTGTTGTCCTACTCACCCAAAAGCGTGCCGTTTCTTTAAGTAGTTCAAGTCCTTCTTTAGCCATAAAGCCTTCATTTAGAGTATTTTCATAGTATTGCACGACAGCAAATGCAATATCTGCCACAATATGTACACTTCCTTTTGCCAGCTTAGGGTCTTGAATATCTTCCGAGACTTTATTATTCTCTGAACCCTTAAGTGTTTCTTCTTTGCCTGAAAAAGCACTTGCCCAAGGAAATAAAGTACCTTGATAACCAGCGAGGGCTGCATTTACCTTTGCTTCTTTAATATGGTGATAGCGATATCGTAGTAATCTTTTCATAATCTCTGGTTCAGTAAATAAGTGAAATGGTGCGATAAACATTTCTGTCCCCCAATATACGAGACCTTTATTCCCTTCGCCTGTTAATCCCCTAGAACCTATACTTAACCGATCATCATGAGCTGGTGTCATTGCTTCAATATGATATAAGGAAAAATCTAGTGCATACTGATCCTCTTTGTCCTTTGACGTAATTTCAACTCTTTTTTGCTTCCAAAAGTCCTGCCATTTGATTGTCGTACTGTTTCTCAAATTATCGTAACCCTCTGATAAATATTTCTGCACTGTATTTACACTGGCCGCGGCTGGATCTTCGCGTAACATCTCATTAGAAGTATAAATTGAACTAATTTTTTCAAACCAAACTGAATGATCTACAACTAGCTCTTGTGTAACTGCCTCTAGAAGTTGATTATTTAATGTAAAAAATGATACTTCACTCTCATCTGGAGAAACAAAAGTGGTTGCTATCGCAATTTTATACTTACTTTCCGTTGTCTGGTAAACACCCTGCATAATTCTTTTATCAAAAACTTTTACTAATTCCTCTGTCAGCTCATTTTTCTCTTGATTTACGCACTGTGCATTAATACCCGTTTTTATTTTTATTATCGCATTGCAATCTAAAGCAGTAACGGTAAGCTTTGAAGCAAGTAAGTGTAAATCATCTTTTGAAACGAAACGCTGAAACAAAAAGTGGAAACGATTACCATCTTTATTTTTCCAAATTACTTCTCTAATCAATTCGCCCGTCAGCATATCTAATTTACGGTCATAAAATAAAAATTGGCCAGTTGCATTCGAAAATACATCACCATTTATTTCAATTTCCATCCCAACTAAATCAGGAAGAATCACTAACTTAGTCGTTTGACTTGGAGATAACTGATTGTATACGCCCGCTACATACATCCCCCTGATTTGTCCTTCATACTCTTCCTCATGAGTAGATCGTAAACCTATGCAGCCATTACCTAATGCCATTAAACTCGCATATTTATTGATTAATTGTTGATCAAATTCCTTTTCAATAATCTTATTAACTTCATTCATATCGATAATTTCTCACCTTTTATAAAATTTCATATAATAAAAGTTTGCAATAATTCTGCTCTTTTTAAACTGGATATTTCAAAAAATATTAGTATTTCTCAAGTGTTATCATAAACTCAATTTTTATACTGTTGAGCTCTTTTCCAGTTATATTTAGATCGTTGTCTTTTAATTATGCAACATTGGTAAACTTCGTGAAATGACATTCTACTGTTATGCTTGCCACTACAATTAACCAAGATGGTTTGTAATTTATAAAATGAGATTATGCGATTAGGAGCATAAAAAAATCGTGCCATTGTTACTGACACGATTTTTTAATACTATTTAGTTTTTAGCGAGCGTTAATTGCCATGATACACCAAATTGATCATTTACCCACACGAATTTTTCGCTGAATGGATAAGCTTGTAATGGCATTAAAATTTCTCCATCTTTACTTAATTTTTCGTATGCATTCTCAATTTCGTCATTCGTTTCACACGTCACATATAATGAAACGGATGGAGTAAACGTAAACTTGTGTTTTACCGAACTATCGATACACATAAATTCCTGGCCATTTAATGTGAAGGTAGCATGGATCACTTTCCCTTCAAACTCACCCATGTCTGCACCATAGCGCTTGATGTTTACAACTTCCGAATTTTTAAATACTGACATATAATAATTCATTGCCTCTTCTGCTTGTCCTTCAAACATTAAAAACGTTGTAATTTTTTGCATGTAATCAAGCTCCTTTTATTATGTTTAATGAAAACTCGTCTTTAAATTGATTTCATTTCCTCATTTAATTTCTTAAATACATTATGGAGATCTTCTTTAGAAATCGCTGAGTACTGGTCACCAATACTAATTTCGCTATAACACACTTCTTCATTAACTGGTCTTAAATTACTAGTAATCCCAATTTTTGTTTCTTCCTGAAGAGCTATTATAATTTGTTTAATTTTTTCAAGTGGAGCATTATAGTGAACATGAAACATATTTGAGACTGGTATTTGTGGTATTGTATTAATTCCGTGACAGCTATTAAACAATTCAGCTAGTTCAACTGCATTATGATAATATTGTTCCATTTTATTTGCTCTTTGATCAAAATAAACATTTGCACTGATTATGTACGGATAAAGACTAATTAAATCTCCACCATGTCTTCTTTTCCAAACTTTTGATTCATTAATAAAGTCAGTATCCCCCGCAAGAATTGCTCCTGCAACCCCTCCGATCCCTTTATAAAATGACATATAAACACTATCAAATAAACTACAAACTTCAGCAGCTGTCTTTTTATAGTATGGTAGAATTTCCATTAATCTAGCACCATCTAACTGCAATTTAATTCCTTTTTCACGGCAGTATGATGAGATTGATTTAAGTGTTTCATATGATGGTAATTGTCCACCGATTTCACGTTGTGGCAGTTCTAGTAATAAACAAGAGATTTCTTCATTCATTGCTAAAACATCCTCTAATTCGATTACGCGGCTTTTATCCGCCAGTAAAATAGGCTCTATATTATGTAACTTTTTCAATCCATCTTCTTCATGAATTTCTAAATGAGATAGAGGGTGATAAGCAACTTTATTGATTCCTTTTTGATCACACCAAATTCTTAAAGCGATTTGCTGAGCCATTGTACCGCTAGGAAAAAAAACCGCTGATTCTTTCCCTAAAAACTCCGCCATTTTGTTTTGGAAGTCTTCAATAAAATTCCCTGCTCCATACACATCACTTTCTTCATTTCCATCTAGTTCATTTAATGCGTCTTTTAGTATTTGAATATTTCTAACTCCGTGACCAACTAATTGTTGATTTGTATTTTTAAATGACTCTGAAAAAGGATTAATCTTATACAAATTAAACTCTTCCTTCCAACTCTTTATTTTGAATAACCACTTCAGTAAAAATTCTCCATTAGGTCCAATATATCCTTGAAACTTAAAAATTTAATAATCCAATCGATAAATTAAAAACCGTTCATTTGGATTTTGTTTATAAATATCTGGTAATATAATCTCTTGTTTTAATTCAAAAGCAGTTTGATTTTCTAAAAAGTAAATATAATCGTCAGAACTATAATATAAAATAATTTCAATTTCTCTCTTTGATTGTTCAACTGAAATTAATATATTATTAATGATGCTCCTAAAAATTTGAATTGAAAAAGGATTAAAAAAATAAAAACGATTATCAGATGGATCAATTGAATAATCTTCTGCCAAGCAGCAATAAAATAAAATTTTATCTTCGCTCATTCTTTTTTTCTTTAAGAAATGTTCTTTATTCTCAACGGCCTCACTATAATACTTTTCATTCATTTCAATTCCAACAACAGTAGCATCAAATTTATTATTAAGATAGAAATTTAATCTTCCTTTACCACATCCAAAGTCAACTACACGATCGTCGCTTGAAATCAAATATTGCTGAAACAATTGCTCTAAAGCACTATAAGGTGTTGCCTCATATCGATGATAATGAAATGAGGCATTAAAACCTTTTTGCTCTCCCTCTGTTTTTATATTCAACAAATCATCATAATACTTATCAATCACTAATCCACGACCATTCAATATTAGTTTTATATATACATAATATCGCTTTTAAATATGTTCAGTCTATTTTTACACAAAAAGCGTGTTAACTTTAAACACGCTTTTCTTGTAGACAATTCAATGTCTATTTTATACTCTTTTTAATTTAAATTTCTTACCTGCTCCGATAAATTGCAATAATGATAGATCATCTTCAATAATCTTCCCTATCACATTTACCTTTTCATCACTTGGTAGATTAGTAAGCATAATTTGTAACTCCCCTCCGTATCTACCATATAATTCATTGTCAATTGTAACAGTGCCCATATCTCGTGTAATCGTATTTACTGGCTTTAAACTAGTCTCACTAAAACTACCGTATAATCTAGATTCCATTGATCGAATAACATCACGCGCAGGATCTTCACGATTTGTATGAATCTTTTCAACGATTGAAAGAATGTCCTCTTCATGTGAATATGGTCTATATCTTAACTCGATCAAACCATTCATTTTTGAAAGAGTAGTCATCGTTTCTTCTTTAATACTAATATCGCCAACTAAAACTTTATCAACATAGCAGTCTTGAGTTAACTCTAAATAAGCAAGTAGAGGATTCATTCCACGATGCTTTTCCAAAGTTGGTAATCCTTTAAACAAAGGCCCTCTCATTTCATCATCGCCTTGAATAAATGCCATTATTGAAATTCCACAGCTTTTTAACCATTTATTTTTTTCAATTAAATAATTTGTTGATAATCCCGTTTCGGGGCGCGGATAAAAATTATGCCAAGCTTCTACGTTTTCAGTTTGTAATCCAAGCTTAAGCAATTCATTTAAAAATGCGGGTGTTAGTGTACTTGCATTTAGTGCAATCTTCATTTTTTTTGAAAGGTCTGCTATTTGTTTTTCGTCCAGTCCGTAATCAACTCGTAATCCAGTAACACCCCAATTTAGTAATTCACTAACGTTTGAGTAATCTAGCCCTAAATGGGTAAGTGATTTTGCTGAAATATCTGCCATAAGCTCGACTTCATTTTTCATCGCCACTGCACCAAGGTTTTGAAGTAGATTTTTATAAGTTGAAGGGTCATCTTCCGGTATGTGTAATGAGGTAAAAATTGAAGTAAATCCATTTTCCTTTGCTATTTCGATATACTTTTTATTCTTTTCAATATTTTTTTCAGATAAATAGATTGATATCCCTAGCATAATCTCATTCCTTCTTCCTACTATTAGAATAATACTATTCGGTTACATTTTAATCTTTCGAAATTATTTGTCAATATTATACATTATATTAATGAAATTTAATTTCAAATAAATCCAAATAATGGAATAATTTAATTATAATAGATTCATAAAAAAAGAAAGGCAACAATAAGTTGCCTTTCTCAGTTCATATTATTTATATACTACGATTGATCCAACTGATTTATCAGTAGATTGACCATTAACACGTACTTTTAAGCCGTAGTGTCCGATGTTTCGACCAGCATCTGGTAAGAACTTATTATTGTAGTCCTTGTTATCATCAAATAATGAGATACCTACTTGACTTGGAGAAATCAATTTTTCACCAGTTGTATAACCAACATTATAACCCGATGTTGAATTTAATCCGAATGCTGCATCCGCAACAGCGTAGCGTGAAACTGCTTGATCACCGTAGTTCCATAATAAATTCGTATCATCATGTGCGTCAACAACACCTAAGAAACCATCACCTGGGTGAACGCCTGTCCAGTTTTCTGTAAAACTATCATCAACATACCATACTACTAAACCACCATCATAGCTTAATAAATCGTTTCCACGTTTAATATGAGCTAAACCTTCGTCAGCACCTTTATGGTTACGCCATTCTAATAAGTAGTAATGATTTGCATATTTGTTACCATCGAATTTTGAGAAACCTTTTAATGTAAATGGAGAAGTTGCATTTTCAGCACCGTCATCTACAACTGTAGCACCATCAGCTACCACTTTAATATTATCAGCGAAGAATCCAGTGTTCGAAGTACCCCAATCAGTTGCAGAGCGTAAGCGAAGCTGAATTTTTTGACCTGCATATTTTGATAAATCAAAGCTTTGTGCTTCCCAGCCATTTGATTTACCAGTGAAACCAGGCATTGAGTCTATAATCGTTGGATAACCTTCAGGTACTACATCACTTCTAGTGTGGCTATTCTCTAAAGACTTCCAAGTAGCACCATTGTCAGTTGAAACTTGTACAAATGCAAAATCCCATTGTTCTTCCATATCGTACCAAGCATCAAACGTTAGTGTTGCTGAAGATTTTCCTGTTAAATTTACAGAAGTAACCATGCTGTTATTCATTTCATCTGCTTGTCCACCCCAATACTCATAAGTGCCAGCAGCTGGTTTGTTAATAGGTAAAACTTTTTTCGGTAAATTCACTTGAACAGCTTGGTTGTTTTGTCCAAGTGGTGAATTTGCTTGGTCTAATAAGAATTGAGTACCTTTTGTCGATACATCTTCCCAATTTACAACAGTTGGGTTAGTCCATTTTCCACCTAAAGTTGATTGGAAATATGATTTTGCCCAAGGTGAGAATCCAGTTGGCTCTGTTCCTGGAATTTTTCCAGCCCATGAACCTGCTGACATGATTGACCAATATTCAACCGCTTCACCAGCACCTGAGTAAATTGTATCGTACTCATCTGGTAATCCTAAATCATGACCATATTCGTGTGCGAATACACCCGTTGCACCGTCTTCAGGCATCATTGTGTAGTCGTAGAAACCTGGTAAACCTTCTCCACGTACTGGTGTATCGTCAACATATTTAGCAGAACGGTGTGACCAAATTGCATTGTCGCCTTGTGCTCCACCACCAGCTTCTTGTCCCATACCTGAGTGAATAATTTGAAGATGATCAACTAATCCATCTGGCTCCCAGTAGTTTCCATCTCCATCTAAATCATGTGGATCTTCTAAATCGTAATCTTGTAAAGGAATTCCTGCAGCTAATGCAGCCTTATATGTATCGATTACTAATTGTTTTGATCCGCCTGGCGTTACATTATCATGACCAGTTTTAGAATCTTTTCCATAATACTCAGCAGTACCTGGCACCTTTAACCAACCATATGCTTTACCATCAACTGTATAAGTTCCACCAGATTGTTGTTCGTAATATTGTTTTTGTGAAAGGAATGTTTCTCCGTTTGGACCTTTCACACCATCTTTACCAAAAATCATATCTTCATAATGTTCTGGAGTGTAATCTTTATAGTAATTATCTGTTTCTGACGGCTTTATATTATTGTGAGGAAGATTAGAAAACTCTACCATTAATGTTAAAAGTTTACCTTTTTTCTGAACACCTGGTGAAGCTGACTCTTTAACTGGATCAGGATTACCCTTTAATTGACCATTTTTCTTACCATTTCCATGTAATAATCCGTTATTAAAATCTTTAAACTCTTTATGTTTAGCAGTTTCTGCTTTTTTAGCTTTGCTAGCAATTGGATCTTTTTCTGTTACTAAATCAGCTTGTCCTTTAACCTCTAAATAATTCTGTAATGCAGCCTGCTTCTGATCTTGAGAAGCATTTCCAGAAATAACTCCACGTTTAACTAATGCAGCTAAAAGTTTTTCATCATTTACTAACGATAAATCTAAAGTACTTTTTGAATGCTTAGCCAATTGACTATGCACTTTACTTAAGCTTTCAGATGATGCTGTTTTTAATGGAATTCCAGAAAATAATGTACCTGCAACCATCACAGATGCGAAACTTGATAAAACAAATTTGTTCAAAATAAGTCCCCCTTAATAATTTCATAAGTACATTTTAATAATATTCTAAAAATTCTTTAAATTATAGAGGGTATTTTTCATCAAATACTAACAATTTTCATTATTTTCTAACATTTTTCTAACTTTTTTATATAGAATAATGACGAAATTCGTCAGTTATTATGACTTGACACTTTAATTTCCCTGTCTTTAGACTCATTTTTTCAAAGTATGCTAGTTATGAAGTTTAGCACTTTAGTATTATTACAAATATTAAAAATATACATTCGATGCTGTAAAATATGTAATATTAATATTTTGGATAACATTCCCACTTCAAATTTTGACAATTTACTTCTATTAGTCGAAAAAAAGAAGACAAGTCAAAATTTACTTTTGCTCATCTTCTTTCATCATCCATATTCACTTTTATCTTCTTAATTTACCTGCTTCTTCACTATACTCATGTAGCTTAGTTGATACCTTGTTTCCAATTCGGTTAAAGCAAATTACATATAATGAATCGATTATATTTTGCTGTGCCATTTTAGAAGCTATACTACCAATTCGATTGTCCTGTTCCATATCTGGAGTACAAAGTTTGATATCTGCTTCCTTAAATAAAGGAGATTTACCTAACTTAGTGATTGCAATGATTGTCGCTCCTCTTTTCTTAGCAAAGCGCGCCAGCTCTAAAACATCTTTCGTTTTACCTGAATTAGAAACAGCAACAAAAATATCTCCCTCTTCCATATGTCCTACTAAAGTGATCACCATATGAAAATCCGGAGACATAATAGCGTGGTAGCCAATTTTCCCAAATTTATATGCTCCGTCCATTGCTGATACAGCTGACCCGCCCACTCCGTAAAATATGATCTTTTTTGCTTTTACAATTTCTTCGGTTGCTTTTTCTAATTCTCTTTTATCTAAAGTTGATACTGTCGCTTCAATCGCAGCTTTATTTACATATGTTACTTTATTAAATAAATCATACGGTGTGTCCGTTTTATCCATTACAGAAAAATCATTAATATTCATTTCAGCAACAGTCAAATCACGAACTAAAGCTATTTTAAAAGCTTTAAAACTTCCGATTCCAATTGTTTTACAAAATCTAACAACACTCGCTTCACTAGCTCCAGTATTATTAGAAATATCTTTAGTCGTTAAGTTCGGTACTATTTCAGCATGCTCCATTATATATACAGCGATTTTTTTTTCCGCTTGCGTAAATCGATCCATGTAATTTTCAATTTTTGATAAGATTGTTAAATGCCTCATTTACTAAACACCTTTCTGCAAAAAACATACAAACTATTACTATTCTCTATTATGGACCAAATGTTCAGAAAATCATATTAATAACCCGATTAAAGTTGGTTTTTAGTACTTTCTACATTAATAATCTTGATAAAAATGAAAAAGTGTAGGAAAAATTCTTCCTACACTTTTATTATTTGCATTTTTATTGCTGTACTGTAACTGTTTGTGGCTTAGTTGTTACTTTAAATCCATCTTTACTAGTTGCATCAGCATAAACTGAATACGTACCGTTTGGAACATCAGCTTCTGGAGTCCATTTCAAGTGAATTTCATTTTGATTTTCCACGTTTAAAGTATCAATTACATTACCATTTACATCTTTAACATACACTTTCCAATTTATAGCGTTATTTGCAAATGCATTGATTCCTGCTGGAGTTTTAGCATTTATGTTTTTGTTTGGAGAGACATTGAAGTAACTAACAAGCATTCCTTCATTAATATAAGAAGGATCTCCCCAAACTGTATAACTATGGTTTAGGGCATAATCTGCTCCTAAAACGACTACGCTTTTTGGCTCTTCTTTTACAAGAATTGATGTTGCACCTTGTTGCAGTGGAGTATATTTACCATTGTACCAAACAATTGCTCCATTATAGCCACTTCCACTATCAGTTGCTTTGAAGGATATTTCATATTGACCATCTTTAGGTGTTACCTTAATATCCGATACTACTGGCGCAACTGAGTCAATATGCAATGGAAGTTTAACGATTTGTGGCTTCGCACCATTATAATCAAGCGTTGTTTTAATGACATAGTTATAAGTGCCATCCTTTACTAACTGTCCATTTTTATCCTTTAAATCCCAGAAATAGCCAGTGTTCATATAGTCTCTGTAAGACATAATATTTTTACGGAATTTCCAAGGTTGACCAGTCCCAGTGTATTCACTAAAATCACCTAAATATTGAATCAATTTACCGTTTTGGTCTTCAATATACATTTCTGCCTTCTCTAAATTACGAAGTACTGTAAATGATGCGTACACTTCGTTCAATGGAGTATTAGGAGACATGACAATTCGATCCATATTAAATCTTCCTGTTCTTGGATCATAACCTAATGGCCATACCCCTTCCGCTCCTATTTCATCATTCCAAAGCGTCGTATAGCCTAGGAATGCATCTTTTTCATATGCTGCCGGATCAATATTTTTAGGCTCATCCCAATCTCCATTAAAGCCCATGTAAGGTACTGTTAAAGGTACTGCAGAATCACTATATTGTCCTGTTGGTACAAGATGCACAAATCCTTCAACAAATTCATTTTTCTTCATCGTTCTAGGCAAACGAATTTCAACATTTAGGTTTTTCTTCTGACCAGATTTAATTTTTAATGTTGCACCTTCTGATCCAGATAATTTTTCGCCGTTCACGTATACAGAAGCACCTTCAATATGTTCACTTTTTAAAGTTAAATAGTCTTTTGTATCTAATGCACCATCGTAATCTAAGTCAAATTGTTTTGTTTCAATTCCGTCAGTTAATAAGTCAACATTTACAGTGTACTCATATTCATCTTTCGTTTTCTCTGTTTGAAGCGATTCAACATTTAAATTAAAGACCGCACGATCATTTTTAATTTCTTTTAACGCAACTGCTCCCGCCTGCTCAAGTGGTGTATTTTTTCTCGTAACAATAACCGGTGTTTTAATTGCATTTTGAATTTGCATTAAACCAGAACCTTGAACGCGTGGAGAATACGGCACTTCATTATTCGTACGAGGATCCTGTACTAATTTCGCAGTATTCATTAAAGCAATCTTCGCTTTTAATGCCGTTTCTTCTGAATGCTTTAATCCTTTTTCATAAAGTGATTGCAATACTAATGCTGAACCACCAGCAACATGTGGTGATGCCATTGACGTACCGCTCATAACTTCATACCCGTTATCTGGTACTGTAGAGTAGATATTACCACCTGGTGCTGATATTTCTGGCTTAAAGTCTAGTGTATGTGGAGCCCCATAAGATGAGAAATATGACATCGTATTCTTATCTGGATTATCAACATATACCCCTTTAGACGGTTTCATTTTTACAACATAACCGCTAGTTAACTTCGAAATTAATGCATCACCGATTGCTTTACTTGTCGTAGCTGCTTGCGGGTATAATGAGTAAGGACTCCAATAAACGTATGGATAATCAATCTCCTCATTTGGAGGAACAAGGATAACCGCTTTTGCATGCTTCTTCTGGGCTTCAGATTGAATATAAGAGTAAGTACCATACTTAACCTTTGGTTTTGCAACGACAATCTTGCCTGTTAAATCAGGAAGATTTTTAAAATCTGCTGTTTTACCTTCTCCTACATAGACCATTTCATAAGATTCTAATGGTGATAAAACTTTAGACAGATTAAAGTTATATTGTGATTGATCTCGGTATGGAAGCTGCGTTCCATTTTCTTCTTGTAATGTACTCATATGTATACTTGTATTCTCATATGATGCAACTGAAATAGCATAAGGGCTTACTCCTGGTTCCCCAACAGTACCAATATCAGGATTTTCGGCATAAGGTTTTGCAGAAGATTGTAACAAATTATTTTGTGTACTATACGCAGAGTTTCCTCCCGCGACAATTACAAGTGTACCTTGCTCAGTCGCTTCACGAATCGCTTTTTGAATAGGATCATCTACTTCACTAACAAAACCAGAATCAGTTCCTAAACTCATATTAATAACATCTGCACCCATTGTTACAGCGTGCTCAATACCAGCTATGATATCATCTTCATAAGCACCACCGTTTCCTTTATCAGAGAATACTTTTTCTGCTAATAACTGTACGCCTGGAGCAATACCTTGAACACCATCATTCGATTCATCACCATTTGCACCAACAGTACCAGCTACGTGCATACCGTGTTCATTCCCTGCACCATGCGGGATTACATCTGTATCATGATCTGCCCAGTCATAACCGGTTGGAACTTTGTCGCTATACCAAATATCACCGACACTTGTTTGATCAAGCTTGCTTTGAATATTATCTTTCGTCCACTTTTCTTTCGCTTTACCTTTTTCAGTGATCGTCATATCTTTATGTGTGTAATCGATTCCTGTATCGACAATCCCTACTAACAATCCTTCACCTTGATATCCGTAACTTTGCCATACTTTTTGAGCTTGTACTAATTCTTTACTTGCTCCCATTGATGGTTGGTATTGTCTTGCGATATGTACATTTGTTACACCTGGAGTTGCTTGAATATCCTTTAAATTACGATATTCAGTTTCCATACTAAATCCATTAAAGCCTTCATAAAAACGTTGCTTAATTTTAGGAGTCGATCTTTCCTTTGAAATTTGTGAGATTACTTGATCCTGCTTTTGTTTAAAACGTGTTTTTTTAGTTTGAGTAGAAGTATCAGTAGTTGTTGGTTCCTCAACTTCAACAATTACACGTACTTTATCAGTTGGTTTATAAGCTTGGGCATTTTTTAAATCTTTATATCCTAATGGATCTACAACCTCTCCCGCTGCTTGCTTTTGTTCCTCAGCAAAAATCTTTTGACCCTGTTTTACAATTTCATCCAAACTTGGAGCTGGTACTTGATTTTCGTTTGTTTCTTCAGCAAATCCAGTTGATGCAAATAACATTGAAGCTAAAGTTGTCGTCGCAAGGACTTGGTAAGGAAAGCTTTTTCTCTTCTTCATTTCTAATCTCCTCCAGTAAACTTTAATGTTCTCAATCTATTAAAATAAAAATAGATTCACCCCAAACAGATCCAATTAATTGCTAATGCTTTGCTAAGAAAGTTGATACTAACTTAATTTTAATTACGTGACCCATATAATCATATTGGGTTATTCAATTGGACTTTTGGCATGCACGAACAGGAAAATTTTTCAAAATACCGAGTAGAAAAAAAGAAATTTTTGACATATTCAGTCGATGAAGTTCGAAAAAAATTTATTTTTCCGGGAAAAGCTAGAATAAATGTTGAGGTAATTGCGAGTTTAACTAGAATAAAGCTGCAATTTTACATTTTAATTAGTTGAATACCATCTATAAAATAGGAAAATATGTGGTGTGTAAATCAAACAGGATAATCAGTCTTTACTATATTTACGACAATTTTCTACGAACTTTTAGTAATTACTTTTATGGAGATCAACGGTCCGGGTTAAAACAGAGCAATTTTTTATTTGAATAGAAGCTTTTTAACCTACTCATGAAGTGATGTACAGCAGATTAATTGTTTTTTAAGAAATAATTTTATAGAAACGACTTAATTTAGTTCATTTTGAGTTATTTATTTGATATTTTTTTAATTTAATTGCGATTCCCTACTTTTAATTGCGATTCCACTTTTTTTATTTCCAATCAAAAATAAAATCAGAATATTTCACACAATTTACAAATCTTAGTTTGTTAATTTACCTTTTTTTGGATAGAATGGATTTGTAGGCTTTTAAATACATAAGAAATAGGAGTGAATTAAATGCCAATCGATGTTTATTTAAATTTTAATGGAAATACTCGTCAAGCAGTTGAGTTCTATGCAGCTGTATTTAACACGGAAACACCAAAAATCATGACTTTTGGAGAAGCACCTCCAAATCCAGAGTATCCACTACCTGAAGAAGCAAAAAATTTAGTTATGCATACAAGACTTAACATTAGCGGTAGCAATGTAATGTTCTCAGATACATTCCCTGGTTTCCCTTTTGTGGAAGGCAATAATATTCATTTATCATTTTTAAGTGAAGACTTAGAAGAACTTAGATCTGTCTTTACTAAGTTAAGTGATGGCGGTAAAGTTGAGATGGAGCTTCAAGAAACTTTTTGGAGCAAAGCTTACGGTAGCTTAACGGACAAGTTCGGCATTCATTGGATGTTTAATCACGGAACTGGTGAGTTTTAATTTAAAATTTGACTACCTTAAGGGTATGAATCATTGATTCATATCCTTTTTACTTTTAAGCAAAAAAAGGTGTCCCTAAAAATTACTTTTGGGACACCCACTCTCTAAACTATACTATTTCAATGCCAATTTCGTGAGTAACTTCTGATCTCTAGCTAGCCAGCCTTTAAGAAAATCCCCTTGACTTGGGTCTTTGGCTACAATATTATAACGCGAACGCATTCTTTCAAATATCATTCTTAACGCAACATCATTTTCCTGATTCGTCGCTAAATGGTTAAAACTATAATTAGTTAATGGACCCCAATTTGTCTTCCCTTTATCAATGCCCATTGCTCTTTGAAAAATCGCGTACGCGGTCCCTTTACCAAAATTAACAGCTGTATCTAACATGACAATTGCTAATTTTGAGCTCATTTTCGTTCCGTTAGTTGGTACATAATATGTTTTGTATATTATGTCTTCAATTTCTTTACTTGAGATTTTACATACAGAATTCCTCCCTAAATTATGACCATCTCGATATTCATCATACACATTTTGGGTAATTCCATACTTAGTCAAACCTCCATGATCTTTAACGTGATTAGTACATGCGCTTCCTTCCAACTCTTTAACAATAGTTAAGCCACTCTTAAAAACAGCTTTTTCGTCGGATCTTACTTTTTTTATTTTTTGTAACCATACTTGCTGTTTATTATAAGAGATTTTATACCAATTTTCCGCCTGTTCATCTAATATTGTATATGTTCCACTTTTTACAGTTATATGATTGGTCTGCTCCATTGGATTTTTATATGCTAGTGTATTTACATTTAGAGTAACATTAAAAGGTGAAATCGGAATAAAATAATCTTGATTATTATATAAGACCTTGTACCACCCTGTCTTCGTTGCACCTTTTATTATGTAATAACCTTTTAATACCTTCTTTTTTACTAAATCAGCATTCGTCTTCATAGGTAATGAATAGAATGTCTTGGGTTTCGTTATTTGTACCTTCGTGCCCTTAGTGTTAATCCATCCATATTGCTGTTTACCATTTAGATCTGTGTATTTTACATAATACCAATCTCTGCTAGATTTAACGACTGCTACCTTCTTTTTTGGTATTATATCCTTAATATTTGAGGTAAATTTTTTATCTTTATAAACATATGTTGGTTGATTAATAGGATATGTAATTGTACTTGCTTCTACTGGTTTTTTAAAACTTAATAGAATAAAACTAATTACAATTAAAAATGTAAAATACTTTTTCAACATTTTTTCCCCTTTTCGTTTAAGTTAATTTTTATTTAAAGTGTAAAGAAACGTAGATAATTCTTGAGGTGATTGAAATTTAAAGGCATAGCCATAGTGAATTGGACTTTTCCCTTTATTTCTTTTTTTAGGGAACTTTTTAAACGATGTATTGTGATTTTTGCGTATGTTATCATTAATTAATTCTGGTTTCTCTTCAATCTTCTCTGGACTCCTCACAATAGTAATTTCAATATTAGGGAGTAAATAAATTACTTCATTCATTAAACTATGTTCAAATTCAATTGACTTACTTCCCTCATTTGTTACTTTAAATCCATTCTGAATAAAAATATCCTGCAAATTATTCAACTAATGATTTCCCCTTTATTTAGATTTAATTAATAAATTTAATCTCTATATTAAATTATCATCCTATTATTCTTTTGAATAGATTAAATTAAAATTAAAATATTTTCCTCCTCTTTAATCCTGTTGCAAATTATCCACATTTCTTTCACTTAATTCTGAATAATTGCTATATAATAAGATATTATTCTAGTTCACTAAAAGCAGGTGAGATTTTATGCAAATACTATTAAAACGATTATCACAAAATAGAGAAAAACTAAGCCAGCTTGAAAAACAAGTTTTGGATTATATTTTGCAAAATACTGATTATATTACGAAGCTTAATCTTGATGAGGTATCTAAGGAACTTTATGTATCTACAGCTACGATCAGTAGAACATGCCAACAATTAGGATTTCGTGGGTTTCAGGACTTAAAGTATACCCTCTCAATGGAAACGAATAAAGCTCAAAGTCCAGTGTCTTCTACCTCCTATCTACTGAATACGCATATTGAAAGAATGAAGGAAGAAATGGAGCGAACATTAGAGTATATTGATGAGGAAAAGATAAAGCTAGCCGCTAAATTACTAAAAGAAAGCACACATGTAGAGATTTTTGGAGTTGGTAATTCGCTTCCTGCTTGTGTCGATGCTTCTAGAAAACTTATGTTTGCGGGAAAACTATGTAATGCTCGAACTGATTGGGACGAGCTACGAAGTGCAGCAAATAGTTTAACAGAAAATGATTTAGCTATATTAGTTTCATATAGTGGAGAAACTTTGCACATGTTGGAGTTCGCTCATATTTTAAAAAGCAGAAATGTTAAAACGATTGCCATCACCGGAAATCACAGCAACCGCCTACAAAAAGAAGTAAATTTATCACTCCAAGCCTTCATTACAAATACTTACTTCGGAGAACTCGATATGACATCACGCTTCCCCTTAAGTATGGTACTAGACTTCATAATCATTGCCTATCTAAATGAAAAATAATGAGCAGGAACTAGGTGAAATTTTTTAACTTTTCCTAGTATCCCTGCTTTTTTCTCTTCCTGCTTTCACTTCTTTTTCTACTCTTAATTTCTTTCCAATATACAAAAATTGTACACGCTTACATAAACATCTCAAACGGTTGTTAATCTTTTTGGGTGTGAGTATTCTTAAGACATAATAAAAAACGAAGGAGCTAATAACATGGCAAAGAAGAAGTCCGTTAAATCACAGCTGTGGGAATTTTTCCAAGGTTTAGGTAAGACTTTTATGGTACCTGTAGCCTTATTGGCCTTTATGGGTCTTATGTTAGGTATTGGAAGTTCATTTACTAGTCCAACAACAATTGAGACATTCCCATTTTTAGGAAATCATGTACTGCAAGTTATTTTTAGCTTTATGTCTACGATAGGTGGTTTTGCATTTTCGTACTTACCAGTTTTATTTGCGATGGCTATTCCGTTTGGTCTTGTACGTTATGAAAAAGGCGTAGCTGCTTTCTCTGGTTTTGTTGGTTATGTCATCATGCACTTATCAATTAATTTTTATTTAACAGAAACAAATCAATTAGTAGCAGCAGATAAAATGCGTCAAGCTGGTCAAGGTATGGTAATGGGAATCCAAACAATCGAAATGGGTGTGTTAGGTGGGATCATTGCCGGTATAATCGTTTATTTATTACATAATCGTTTCTATAGTATAAAACTTCCAGATGCATTCGCCTTTTTTGGTGGTGCTCGCTTCGTTCCAATTATAACAACACTTACTTTATCAATCGTTGGGATTATCATTCCAATGATTTGGCCAATTTTTGCAATCGCAATCACAGGTATTGGAACTTTAATTCAAAAATCTGGTGTGTTCGGACCATTTTTATTTGGTGCTGGTGAGCGTTTACTATTACCGTTTGGTCTTCATCATATTTTAGTTGCAATGATTCGATTTACTGATGCTGGTGGTACTGAGGTTGTTAATGGTCAGTCAGTATCTGGGGCTCTAAATATATTTTACGCACAATTAAAAGCTGGTGTACCATTTAGTCCTTCTGCGACAGCTTTCTTATCACAAGGTAAAATGCCAACGTTTATGTTTGGTTTACCAGCAGTAGCACTGGCAATTTATCACACTGCTCGTCCAGAAAATCGTAAGAAAATTAAAGGACTTTTAATTTCAGGTGTGATTGCAACTTTTGTAACCGGTATCACAGAACCAATCGAATTCTTATTCTTATTCGTTTCTCCACCGTTATATTTCATTCATGTTATTTTAACAGGATTAGGCTTTATGGTAATGGCACTACTTCACTTAACAATCGGTAATACTGATGGTGGCATACTTGATTTTATTATCTTCGGTGTTTTACAGGGCGTTAAAACAAAATGGTATCTCGTACCCGTTATAGGTGCAATTTGGTTTGCCGTTTATTACTCAGTTTTCAGATACGCAATATTAAAATTCAACTTAAAAACTCCTGGTAGAGAAATAGCAGAAGAAGAAGATCAAAGTAAAGAACAAGTAATGAAAGGTACAAATGCACAAGCCTTAAAAATCCTTACTGCTTTAGGTGGGAAAGAGAATATTCAATCACTAGATAACTGTATTACTAGATTAAGACTTGTTGTCGATAATATGCAGATGATTAATGAAAAAGTTTTAAAAGATTGTGGTGCACTCGGCGTTGTGAAATTAGATGAGCATAATTTACAAGTTGTTATTGGTCCACAAGTAGGTATTCTTAAATCACAATTAGAAAAATTATCATCATAAATAAAATTGGGGATGTACGAAATGAAATACAAATTTGATCAAATGATTGATCGAACTGGCACTTATTGTACACAGTGGGACTATATTGAAGATCGTTTTGGAGAACCAGATTTGCTCCCCTTCTCGATTTCAGATACCGACTTTCAGTGTCCAGATGAAATAATA
Source organism: Bacillus sp. AFS017336 (assembly GCF_002555445.1). Classification (NCBI taxonomy): domain Bacteria; kingdom Bacillati; phylum Bacillota; class Bacilli; order Caryophanales; family Bacillaceae; genus Bacillus; species Bacillus sp. AFS017336. The sequence continues at coordinate 41,332 of NZ_NUCO01000016.1, read as the reverse complement.
CAGACATTAGAAAAACGAATGAAGCATGGCATATTTGGCTATACGCGTTGGAATCATGCTGAATTTAAAGATTCAATTATCGGCTGGTTTCGTAAGCGTTTCTCATGTGAAATAAAAGAAGATTGGATTGTTTACAGTCCAAGTGTCATTTATTCAATCTCGAAAGTAATTGAATACTTGACGAATGAGGGCGATCATATCGTGATACAAACTCCAGCTTATGATGCTTTCTTTAAAGTCATTCAAGATAACAATCGACTCATTTCTGACAATCAATTACTCTACGAAAATGGTAAATATCGAATCGACTTTGATGATTTAGAACAAAAACTATCTCACAAGCGTGCTAAAGTCATGCTATTATGTAGTCCGCATAATCCTACAGGACGCGTTTGGACAAAACATGAATTGGAAACAATTATTGACTTGTGTAATAAACATAATGTTTTCATTATTTCTGATGAAATTCATATGGATATTGTGCATGAGCCTAATTCCCATATTCCAATCATAAACACTAGCATCAATTTGGAGAAAGTATGTATTTGTACTTCTGCTAGTAAAACATTTAATACGCCTGGATTAGGTGGCTCATATATGATTTTACCTAATGAAAAAATGAATAATGAATTTCTCTTATCAATAAAAAATCGAGACGGACTTTCATCAGCAAGTATTTTTGGGACACTGGCGACAATTAAAGCGTACAATACATGTGGCGACTGGGTTGATGAATTGGTCGAATATATACATGATAATATAAAAACGGTAGAAGATTTCATTAATAAAAACCTTCCAAAACTTAAATTTACTATGCCTGAATCAACATACCTGGCATGGATTGATATTTCCGGGCTCCCTTTTTCTACCGAACAGTTACAGCATGCACTTGTTCATCATGCAAAAGTAGCGATCATGCCTGGAGAAACATATGGTTTGGCCGGAAAGGATTTTATCCGTATGAATATTGGTTGCCCAAAATCTAAGATTATTGAAGGATTAAACAGATTAAAAAATGCTATTGATTACTTAGAAAGGAATCAATAGTTTAAATACACCTCTAAAAGTAGCAGATTAGTTAAGCTACTTTTAGAGGTGTTTAAATTTGAAGAAAATGTTTATATTTGTTTATTCAAACGAGTTGTTATTAGTAGACTTCGTAACATATATTCTATTAAATCGATTTATTTATAGAAAATATGTTAGGGAAGTGATCGAATGACGTCTACTAAAGTTTCAAAGCCATTCACAAACTGGTATGTCTTAGTATCATTTGCTGTACTTGCTGGTATTAGTCAAATGCTTTGGCTAAATTTTGCACCTCTTATCTCTTATTTAAAATCGCATTATGAAGTAACAGAGTCAGACATTAATTGGTTATTAATTGTATTCCCACTAATTTATATACTCCTTTCAATACACGCTGGCAAAGTAATTGATCGACGTGGATATCGTGTTAGCATATTAATAGGCGGACTATTCATGTCAGTTTTTTCTTGTATCAGAATATTTGATTCAAGCTTCTCATTCCTCTTAATTGGTCAAATAGGGATTGCGATTGGCCAACCTTATATTTTAAATGCCATATCAAGTTTAGTCGTTGACTGGTTTCCTAAAAATAAGCAAGCTACCGCAACAGGCATTGGCACCGTAGGGATGTTCATCGGCATGGCAATAGCATTAGCAGTGACTCCCCTTTTGGTCGATCTTTTTGGATTTCAATTAACTTTAGTCATCATGGCAATCCTAACAATACTTGCTACTCTCATCTTCTACTTCATCGGGCATCATAATACAGATTTCAAACGAACGGCATCTAGTAGTTTTAGTACTACATTTAAATTACTCAAAAACAAAAACCTTTTACTATTAAACATTGTTTCCTTTTTAGGATTAGGCGTCTTTAATGGACTAACATCCTGGCTTGAACAAATATTAAAACCGTTCGGAATTTCCTCGGAACAAGCTGGAATTGTCGGAGGCTCTTTAATCATTGGGGGCATAATTGGCTCCACTATAATTCCGTTTTTTTCAGACAAAATTGGAAAACGAAAACCATTTTTACTCTTTACGATAATCGGGTCCCTCCTTTTAATTTATCCTGTTTGCACTTCAGGAAATTTTACATTTCTACTTGTATTAGGCAGTGTCCTTGGCTTTATTTTTTTACCGGCCTTTGCCTTACTATTATCATCTACAGAAGAGCTAGTTGGTGAAACAGTATCAGGAGAAGCAACTGGGCTACTTCTAATGGCAGGTAATTTAGGTGCGGTAATTGTAATCGATGCGATGCAGTTCATTAAAGGCGAACAATCTACATGGAATCATTCCGTTTTTTTCATGCTAATTTTATTACTAATCGGATTTTTCCTTATGCTTCTATTTAAAGAAAAAGCATATGATGCCAGAGAAAATAAACTTAAGAACTAAAAAAAGAGCACTGGAATATTATTTCCATGCTCTTTTTTGATGTTAAAAAGGTATGATTTGCTGGCAAAATGATGATTTTAACCAGTGCCAGATATATATCAACGTGAATCAGCAATATATCAACGAAGTTCTGTANNGAAACACCATTATATCAACGGAGTTCACAGCTTTATCAATAAAGTTCACATTGTGTTCGTAATACTCTCGGGTGACTCAAGTTATGACTTAAACTCTATTTTTTCCAAATATAACCCACCAGGATCTGCAAGATTACTCACTTGTGCACGATCCTTTAATTCAATTATTTTTGGTATATTGTCTGCATTTAATTTACCAGTACCAACTTCAATTAATGTTCCTACAATTTTTCGAACCATATTGTATAAGAACCCATTGCCGCTAATTCTTATTTGAATAAATCCGTCTATCTTTTCGAAATCAATTGAGTAGATTTCACGAACCATTGATTTCTTCTTAGACTTGGCATTTGAAAATGCTGTAAAGTCATGCTCACCTAAAAAGTACTTTGCTGCCATTTTCATTTTTTTAAGATCTAAGTTCTCTTCTACATGCATACTATATTTGCGCATAAAAGGATTCGAGTATTCTTCATTCCAAATTTTATATACATACGTTTTAGCACTCGTATTATATCTTGAATGAAAACGGTCAGATTCCATAGAAACTTCTTTTATACTAATATCATTTGGTAGATAACGATTTAAATAACTTCTAATTTCTAAATCAGGTATGTTTTCTTTTATTTTAAAATTAGCAACCTGTTCAAAGGCATGTACACCTGCATCCGTTCGACTGCTACCAATAATTTCAATTTCTCTTCCTACCATTTCTGAAATTACATGTTCAATTTTACCTTGAATTGTGTTCTCGCCATTACCAAGCCTTTGCCAACCTTTATAACGGCCTCCATCGTACTGAATGATTAATTTATAATTGTTCATCACTTACTCCTTTTTATTACTTATATATGTATTATTATACCCTTTCCATTTAGTAACCCTACACGTTAAAACTAGGATATTACGGGCAAGACTAAGAAAAGACAGGGTTAAATGAATCCTATTTTTCCTGCTCCTACTATTTTCACAAACTAAATTGTATAACAAATAGTAGAAATAACGAAATTTTTCATTATACTAGTATTAACTATTGTGATCGGAGAAAACCATGGTACTTGATGAGTTAGCTTTAAAAATCATAAATGAAGTTAGGAAACTAATACAAGAGGATATCATTATTATTAATATAAATGGAATCATTATTGCAAGTACGGATCCAACGCGAACTGGTACGTTTCACGAAGGTTCCTTAATTGCAATTAATGAGGGGATAACTTTTACGATAACTTCCGAAGATGAAAACCGATTGACTGGTGTAAAGGCTGGTATTAATCTTCCTATTTATTTTCAAAATGAAATAGTTGGAGTGATTGGCATTACAGGAAATCCCGAACAAATTTCACCTTTTGGAGAAATGCTTCGTAGAATGACCGAATTATTAATTAGAGAAAATTATTATACAGACCAAATTGATTTACACCAAAGAGCACTTGAAGCATTTGTATTTGATTGGATTCAAGATATCGAGTGGGATGATCCTTTTTATGAACGTTCGACTATGTTAAATATTGATTTAAATTATGCAAGACAGATTGTTATTTTTGAGTGGGAAAATTCAAATATGTTACCAATCGATACTCGCCAACTATTGCTGGATTTAACTAATCGATCTTCAGAGGACGTACTTGTTCGTTGGGGCAATAATCGTATTGTAGTTTTGATGAAAGTAGACGATTTGAATAAAGATACTCTACAACGAGTAAATGATCTTTATGAAATAATTAAAAATCGACTAAACTTCCCGATCGCTGCTGGTGTTGGGCAACAAATCCTTCCAAATCAATTACATAAATCATACCATCAAGCAGTTCGAGCATTGAAGGTCGCATTAAAAACAAGTTCAATTATTTTTGATGTAGACTTAACAATTGATTTAATCTTGCAGGAACTTTCACCAGAAATTAAGAAAACATTTATACAACGTACAATTTCACCGATTTTAAGTGAAGAAGATTTATATAGTACGATCAAAGAATATTTAAACCAAAATCTATCGCTTAAAAATACTGCACAAACATTACATATTCATATAAACACACTACTATATCGCCTCAATAAAATTTCTGAATTAACGAATTTGAATCCTAAAAATATCCAAGATTTATTCAAACTATATATAGGAACATACCTTTTAGATGATTCTACAAAAAAACACCGATAATTGGTGTTTTTTCTGTATTTTTCTCTATAGTAAATTCGTCTACTAACTCTTTATACTTGAATTAAGATAATGGGGGGAATTTATTTATGATTACAAAAGACATTGCTCAACGTTTAATAGCAATCGTTGGAAATGAAAATTATGATGATTCAAAAGTTGAGAGACTCGTCTATTCTTACGATGCTACACCAAATTTGCAATCACTTCCGGATGCAGTCATTAGTCCTCGCTCTACTAAAGAAGTATCCGAAATTGTGAAAATTTGTAACGAACACATCATTCCAATTGTACCTAGAGGTTCGGGAACGAATTTATGCGGTGGTACTTGTCCAACTGAGGGCGGAATCGTTGTTTTATTTAAACACTTAAACAATATCCTTGAGATTGATGAAGAAAACTTAACGATTACAGTTCAACCAGGTGTAGTGACACTTGATATGATCAATAAAATCGAAGAAAAAGGTTTATTTTATCCGCCAGATCCAAGCTCAATGAAAATTTCTACAATAGGTGGAAATATTAATGAAAATTCAGGTGGCCTGCGTGGATTAAAATATGGCGTAACTCGTGATTATGTAATCGCTCTTGAAATCGTATTAGCAAACGGTGACATCATTCGAACTGGTGGGAAACTAGCAAAAGATGTTGCAGGATATGATTTCACTCGTTTATTTGTTGGCTCTGAAGGAACATTAGGAATTATTACTGAAGCTACATTGAAGCTAATCCCAATGCCAGAAACGAAAAAAACAATGCTTGCATTATATGATAGCTTAGAAGATGCAGCCAAAACTGTTTCTAAAATTATTGCTAATAAAATTATTCCTACTTCACTTGAATTTATGGATCAACCTACTCTAGAAGTAGTTGAAAACTTTGCGCAAATTGGGTTACCGACCGATGTAAAAGCTGTATTACTAATTGAACAAGATGGTCCGGAAGAAGTTGTAAACAGAGACATCGAATTAATTAAATCAATCTGTCAGCAAGAAAAATGCGTTTCAGTGAGTGTAGCTAAATCCGAAGAAGAAGCAGTAGCATTACGTACGGCTAGACGCTCTGCTCTTTCAGCTCTTGCACAATTAAGACCGACAACAATTTTAGAGGATGCGACTGTACCTCGTTCTAAAATTGCTGAAATGGTTAATGCAATTAATGAGATTGCTGAAAAACATAATGTGAAAATTTGTACGTTCGGCCATGCGGGCGATGGTAATCTACACCCTACTTGTCCAACTGATGCTCGTAATCATGAAGAAATGGAACGAGTAGAAGAAGCATTTGCAGAAATATTTGAAAAAGCAATTGAACTAGGTGGCACGATTACAGGTGAACACGGAGTTGGAATCGTAAAAGCTCCTTACCTTGAATTAAAGCTTGGCAAAGAAGGCATTAACGCAATGCTTGCTGTCAAATCAGCTTTAGATCCAAATCATATTATGAACCCTGGTAAAGTCTTTGCAAAAGATAGTCGCAAAAGAATGGTGGTGTCAAAATGACAACACTTCAAGAACAACAAGCAATCGGTCAACAATTTAAAGAACGTATGAACGAAGATGAGCTTTTAAACTGTATGCGATGCGGTTTTTGTTTACCAAGCTGTCCAACATATATTGAATCTGGACAAAAAGAATCGCACTCACCACGTGGCCGTATTGCTTTAATGAAAGCAGTAACGGATGGTTTAATTGAACCAGATGAAGATGTGGAACGTACACTTGAGCTTTGCCTTGGTTGTCGTGCATGTGAGCCTGTTTGTCCTTCTGGTGTAAAATACGGCCATTTACTAGAAGAAGCAAGAGATATTATTGCGCAACACAAAAAGCATTCACTTCCTGCACGAGCAGTACGTAAAGTCGTATTTAAAGAACTTTTTCCACACCAAAAGCGTATGAGACTAGCTGTAGGCTTATTAGGATTATATCAACGAACAGGCCTACAAGTCGTTGCAAGAAAAGCTGGAATCATGAAGTTAATACCAAACAACTTATCTGCTATGGAAAAAGTTTTACCAAAAGTTCCAACTATGAAACAAATGAAATCACGCCCTGATTATCTACCTCCACTAAAAGAAAAAGTTAAAAAGGTAGCATTTTTCTCTGGATGTTTAATGGATACGATGTTCCTAGACACAAACAATGCGACAATGAAGCTTTTACAATTAGCTGGCTGTGAAATTGTCATTCCTAAGGACCAAGCGTGCTGTGGCGCATTACATGGACATAGCGGTGAAAAATCGATTGCAAAAGATATGGCTAGGAAAAATATCGAAGCTTTCGAGAATCTTGGAGTAGATTATATCATTACAAATGCAGGTGGCTGTGGAGGTTTCCTAATTGACTACGATCACCTTCTTAAAGATGATCCGATTTGGAAAGATCGAGCGATTTCATTTAAAAATAAACTAAAAGATATATCGGAAATTCTAGTAGAAGTTGAATTCCATAAAAAAGTGAAATTAAGTTTACCAGAACAAATTATTACGTATCAGGATTCATGTCACTTAAGAAATGTCATGAGAACTGCTTCCGCTCCTAGAACATTATTGAAGTCCATTCAAAATGTTTACTATCACGAAATGAAAGACGCAGACCGTTGCTGCGGTTCTGCCGGTATTTATAATATTGTCGAATCAGAAATGTCGATGCAAATACTAGATTACAAGATGAAGCAAGCAACAAAAACGCAAGCTACGACAATAGTAACTGCAAATCCTGGATGCTTACTTCAAATGAAACTAGGTGTCGACCGAGAAAAACAATCAGATCGTGTGGAAGTCGTGCATATCGTTGATATACTTTTAAAAGCAGCTGAATACGAAGTAAAATAAACATGATGAGAAAGCACAAGGAATTTGTTTTTCCTTGTGTTTTTTCGTGTGTTGAAATATAACGCAATCTATCTCTCAAAGCATACGAACACTTTGTGAACTTTATTGATAAAGTTGTGAACTTCGTTGATAAAATGGTGTTCTTCGTTGATAAAGCGATGTTTTTGTTGATAAAAAGATGTTCTTCGTTGATAAAGCGATGTTTTTGTTGATAAAAAGATATTCTTCGTTGATAAAACGGTGTTCTTCGTTAGTAAAGCGGCGTCCAGCGCTGGTAAGACGTGCAGACGTTATGAATTTCACATGCTAAATGCTCAAAGTGGCCCAAATTAATAAGATAATCCGATTCAAAACAGCATAAGAGGCACCATCCTAGCTTGGAGGTGCCTCTTTCCGTTTAATATTTAGGATAAAATTATAGAAAACCGAATGAATGAACTTAAGTTTGCTGGGTTTCCATTAATTAATATATATATATATTATTCTGCAGTTGAATTAGTAGCTTCGTTTTTGCAAGTTTCGCAAGTAGAATAGATTTTGACAACTTTTTTATACTCCGTGTACTCAATGGTTTCTTCGCATTCTTTACAGATTAAAATTTGCATTAGAAACACCTCCTAAGCACACTATAACACGTTCGAATCAGCATTTCTCCAGGGACTTTATCCACCCTATGGACAAAATTTGTCCACCATTAAAATTCGTTGATATGACAGGGTTTCCTAGCATAAATGTCCAAAAAAAAAATTTTTTTAGACATCAAAAAAATGAAAAATAGAACCGTTTGATATCGTGTTCAAAATTTTATCTAACTCACTCATTTTTCTCTTTTAAAATGGACTTTTAGCAAGTCACTTAAATTAATTAATGAATTATTTTTCAGAGAAATTTGCATATCTTTAATAAAATTGTTAAAATTTAACTATTACAATGTGCGTAAGCAGCACAAGGAGGTTACATCAATGGAAAATGGTAAAGTAAAATGGTTTAACGCAGAAAAAGGTTTTGGATTCATCGAGCGTGAAAATGGTGATGATGTATTCGTACACTTCTCAGCAATTCAAACTGATGGTTTCAAATCATTAGATGAAGGACAAGCAGTTACTTTTGAAGTAGAACAAGGTCAACGCGGTCCACAAGCAACTAACGTTAAAAAAGCATAATTAATAAAAGTCAGATTCTACATAGTAGAATCTGACTTTTTTATGTTTATAAAGAAAACTCGCCGATTGGCGAGCCTTAGGAGAAGACAGAGGGGTAGTTGCACTTATACTTATACCTAAAATTGGCATCTACGTCGACTGATCTTCACCGCCTTCCAATTTATATTTTCTTAATGTGCAAAAGCAAAAAACCCTTATTCCAAAATAGAATAAGGGCTATCTAACGTGGATCCTGGTAAAGAAATGGTTTAACGTATTATATCTCAAATAAATTGAGGATACAAATATTTTAAAATTTCATTCAACATTATCGAACTTTCATTACTTTTATCTCATTATTTTTTTAATGATGAAATAGCCGTTCTTGTTTGGTCAATATACTGAATTGTTTGATCGTATTCTTGTGTCGCAACAGCAATAAATAAAATATCAATTACATGTAGTTGAGCCATCCTTGAAGACGTTGCTCCACTTCGAAATGTCGCTTCTCGGTGTGGAGAATTGAATAACTTTATATCTGATAGGTTCGAAACTGAATTAGAACCAAAACCAGTAATACTAATTGTATTTACACCATTTTCCTTCGCTATTTGGAGAGCTTTTTGAACTTCCCATGTTTCGCCGGAAAACGATATTCCAACTAATACGTCATTTTCTTCGTGGTTTGCTATTTGTACAGCTAACGAATGTAAATCAGTAAATGCAGATGTATATTTCTTAATACGCAAGAACTTCTGCTGGGCGTCTAATGCAACTACCATTGATCCTCCGACACCAAAGAAGTAAATATTTCTAGCTTTTGTTAGAGCTTGTACAGCTTCTTCTAAATCACTAACATTAATAATATCGCTAGTATCTTTAATAGCTTGAATATTATTATTCATCATTTTTTTAACGATGGATGCAGTTGATTCTCCTAAATTAATATCTCTTGAGCCTGTCTCACTTGTCGTGATGATATCACCTGCAATGCGTAGCTTTAGCTCCTGAAACCCTTTTAGGCCTAGTGAACGACATAATCTAATAATGGCTGAATTACTTGTTTGACTTTTTTCTGCAAGCTCAAAAACTGTATATTGAATTGATTTTTCTGGATTTTCGATAATATATTTGGCTGCTCTTCTTTCAGATGGTGGAAGTTTATATAGCATTTCTTTTAACATGATTAAACCGCCGTTTAATGCATTCATTTAATCTACTCAACTCTCTTTGTATTTATATAAAATTAAGAATTATGAAAATTTTAAACCAAAAAATATTGTATTCGACTCTTTTTCGCATGAATACAATCTAAACAAATTATAAATTATATAGTATAAAAATTGAATACAATTTTAACGCGAAAAGAAAAGCGACAAGCTAGTAAGCGATTTACTAGTTGCCGCTCTACTTAATTTTTCACTACTTTGCTAATGAAACCACTAGCGTTTTTCAAACTCTTAATCGCTTCTTCATAATTCATTCCTGTTAAAATCATGACGATTGCTATCTTCGTTTGATTATGTGCTTTCACTAAATAATGACTTGCTGTTTCATAATCACATCCAGTTGCTTCTACAATTATTCTTTTCGCCCGATCAACTAGTTTAATATTCGTCAATTGCAAGTCTACCATTAGGTTTTTATATACTTTTCCGATACCGATCATTGAAGCAGTTGAAATCATATTACAAATTAATTTTTGAGATGTTCCCGCTTTTAATCGAGTAGAGCCAGTTAATACTTCTGGACCGTTATCTACTTCAATTTTATGTATCGCAACCTCTCCAATTTTCGATTCTTTATTACATGCTACAGCGACGGTTTTTGCTCCAATCTCGTTAGCATATTTTAAAGCACCTATTACATAAGGGGTTCTACCTGAAGCAGCGATACCGATCACGATATCATTTTTAGTAAGTGATATACTTTGAAGGTCCTCTTTGCCAAGCTCTTCGCTATCTTCAGCACCTTCAACTGCTTTAATAAATGCTCTTTCTCCCCCTGCAATTAAGCCAACTACTTCACTAGGGTCAGTTCCAAATGTAGGTGGGCATTCGACTGCATCTAAAAGTCCAATTCTTCCACTTGTACCAGCACCTGTATAGATTAAACGGCCTCCATTTCGAAATGCTTCAACGACTAGCTGAACTACTTTTGAAATCATCGGGATTTCTTCTTTAACTGCCAATGCTACTTTTTGATCTTCTTCATTCATTATCTGTAAAAATTCATCAACACTTAACTGATCCAGTTTACTTGTACGCTCATTTCTAATTTCAGTTGTTAAATCCTCTAACACAATACCACCCCTTAAGTTCAGGAATAAAAAGGCAGGGGTTAAGGATGAAGGAAAGGATATTCTATTAAATGCATTTCCAGTTCTCCCTGCACTTAATCTATTCCTGCTTTTAATAATTATTTAATTCTTTCATCGCTAGAAGATATCCTCCAAACGTCGAGGAAACATCTTCTGTATAAAATAGTACTGTTGGATATTGCTCATGAATTGTTTGAATAAACGTTTTCTGAACAACTGGTATTCTTTGAAGAATACTTCCTTTAATAGCAACTCGAGGCTCTTCTCGAAGGTTTAATTTTTTTATCGCTTGGATTGTCGTTTTTCCAAGATGTTGACCAGCTCTTTCTAAAACTGTTAGGGCCATTAGATCACCCAAATTCGCCATTTCAACAATGAATGGAACATGAGATGCAATCTCAGCTTTTATATTATGATAAATATATTTTTTGAGTCCATCAGCTTCTTTTAGTTGTAATCTTTCTAGCATTTTTAAAGATAAATAACTTAACGGAATGCCTTCATCAAATTCTTGCGTAATTTTTTTAAAAACTTCCATACAAATCCAATAACCGCTTCCTTCATCTCCAAGTAGATGTCCCCATCCACCCGCTGTAACTGTATGCTCTTTATGCATTCCAATACAAATTGATCCAGTACCAGCAATTGTCAGTACACCGCTTTGTCCATTAAGCATTGCTGCATGGGCAATTTGCGCGTCATTTACAATTTTAAAAGGGATCTGAAAGGCATCATTTAATGCTCTTTCTAAAGGACTTCGATCTTTAACTCCACCAATTCCAGCAATTCCTATAAATAGAAATAGACAATTTTCCTTTGATAAAGTGCTTAAACATTTTTCAATCGCTTCTATAATGTGATTAATTCCATCTTTTTCATTAATTAGTAGATTACTAAAACCAGAGTAACCTTGGCTAATGACATTGCCTTCTAAATCATAAGCAACTGCCTCTGATTTAGTTCCTCCACCGTCAAGACTAATGATATATTTCACCGGGCTAAACCCCCAAATCTCTATCTATACTCTTACTATATGTAACGATTATTTTTCAGCTAATTTTTTATGCAAGCGAATGATATGCTCGATTAGCTTTTGCTCGCTCATTGCTGTCATTAAATGATCCTGTGCATGGATCATCAGTAAAGATTTTTCGCATGGTTGACCGTTTAATTCAGCTTGTATTAAAGTCGTTTGTGTTTTATGTGCATGACCGATTTCTTCGTGAGACTCTTCGATTAAACGATCAGCCGTTTCAAAATCATTTTTTTCTGCAGCTTCTAATGCTTCATAAGCTAGTGATCTTGCATTTCCACCATGTGAAATAATTTCAAAAATTTCTAGTTCGTTATTCATATTCATCTTCATGATCCCCTTAGTTGTTTATTTATTTTAATCGTTATTGAACTACCAATTCATCTTTAAAGAATAATGGTAAGTACTCTTTATGAGCATCTAATAATGCATCTAAAACTTCCTTTGCAACTTCATCACTTGGTACTAAAGGATTAATTGTTAAAGCTAGTAAAGCCAACTCATAAGATCCAGTAACGGCTGCTTTTGCCCCAACTCGTTCGAATGATTTAATCTGCTGAACTAAACCATTTATTTGAGCTGGTAATTCACCGATTGAAATTGGAATTGGACCTTGCTTTGTAACAATACAATTTACTTCTACAGCTGACTCATTTGGAATCCCTTGTATTGAACCATTGTTTTGAACGTTTAATACTTGAATGTCCTTTTTGTCGTTATAAATAGAAGTAATTAAACTACAAGCAGCATCGCTGTAATATGCTCCACCTCTTTTTTCAAGCTGTGGCGGTTTAATTGTTAAATTTTCATCTTTATATAATTCAAATAAGTCATCTTCCAATTGCTTAACAACTTCTGCTCTAGTAGTACCAGCTTTGAATGATTCTAATTCTTCATCCAATATATGCTTAGTTTTGTAATAGTAACGATGGTATGGACAAGGAAGAACTCCTAATGACATAAGAAATTCCTTTTGCCATGGAAGTGGTGCAATATTTTTCATCGTCATTTGTATAGCTGGATCTGCCAGTAGCTCTAAAACAAGCTTTGTCACTTCTTTTCCATCAACATAAACATGTAGGCCATAAACCATATGATTTAATCCAGCAAAATCGATATGTACACGACTTAGATCTACTTCTAATAATTTAGCAATTGTCATCGTCATATTAATTGGTACATTACAAACACCGATTACTTTTTTATGATTGCTATATCGAAGCAAAGCCTCTGTTACCATTCCAGCTGGATTTGTAAAGTTGATCAACCAAGCTTCTGGGCATAGTTCCTGCATTTCTTCTGCAATCTCAAGTAATATAGGAATCGTTCTTAAACCTTTAAATAACCCACCTGCACCATTCGTTTCTTGGCCAATCATACCGAGTTGCAGAGGAATACGTTCATCTTTAATCCTTGCTTCTAATAATCCTACACGCATTTGAGTCGTCACGAAGTTAGCGTCTTTTAAGGCTAACTTTCGATCTAACGTCAAATGAATTTCCATTGGAACTCCTGCTTCTTTTACCATTCGTTTAGCCAAATTACCGACAATTTCTAGCTTTTCTTTACCTGCTTCTATATCAACTAACCAAAGCTCACTAACAGGTAGTTCATTATATCTTTTTATAAATCCTTCAACTAATTCTGGAGTATAACTAGAGCCTCCACCTATTGTTACGATTTTAATTCCGCTTTTGTTATCCATTTTGAATACACCTTCATTTCATATTTTTTCTTATGAATTGAAAACAACAATATAGCAAGTCACTGTGCAGAAAATTAATAATGTAAAAAATAAGATTGAAGCTTGTTTCTTATTCTTAAACTTACCTTCAATAAATACAATCACGCCTGTAAGTCCTACACTAAGACCTATGCTATTCGTAATACATACTGCAAGATCTTTGCTCATTCCAATAAATAGTAGAACTGGATTAAAGATAAGATTAAACGCAAGAATAAATATAAAAAATACAAAAGCACCTTTATAACTAAAAAAATGAAGATTCTTTGTAGTGTTCATGTTAAGCTTCCTTTCTTGCTTATTTAGTAATAAATAAAGGAAGCTGGAATCTATGATCCCAAACTCCCTTTACTATGAATTTATACAGACATTTTTACATCTTTATCGATTTCGATCGTAGTTGACTCTTGTGCCAACAATTTTTTATCGTACAGTTTAAAGAATGGTAAGTAGATTACTACAGATATAGTCAAATTAATTACTACTAGAATAATTGCTCTCCAATCTCCACCTGTAGATAAATATGCACCTATTGGAGCAGGTAAGGTCCACGGAACCATTACATAAGTTGGATTAACTAATCCAGCTGCTGTTGCAAGGTAAGCAATCGTAGCACCAATTATTGGAACGATCATAAATGGAATAATTAGTACAGGGTTTAATACAATTGGCGTACCAAAAATAACTGGCTCATTAATGTTAAAAATACTCGGGATAATAGAGGTTCTGCCAAGGGCTTTTGAGTAACTAGATTTTCCGGCTATTAACATAGCAATTACTAAACCTAACGTTGCACCTGAACCACCAATCCAAATAAACCACTGGAAAAAAGTCTCTGGAGCAATATGTGGTAGTTGACTTCCAACTTTCCCAGCTGCAACGGCTGCAGAGTTATTAGCCAAATAAACTTCCCAAACTGGACGTGCAACTGCACCTACTACTGATACCCCATGGATACCAAATGCCCAGAAAAATGTAATTAAGAATACAGGTACTAATACACCCGGTAATGAATCACCAGCGCTAATTAAAGGAGCAACAGCTTTGTCTACAAGAGAATGTGTATCAACTTTAAATACAACTGTAATTAAAGTCATTACCGTTAAAACAACTGTTACAGGTATAAGTGCTTCAAATGAACGTGCAACAGAACTTGGAACGGAGTCAGGCATTTTAATTGTAATATTTTTGGTTTTACAAAAACGTAATACTTCAACTGCAAAGATCGATGTAATCATACCAACGAAAAGTCCATGACCGCCCATATTTGCCATTGGTAATACAAATCCGACTTTATCAATCATTTGAACTCCAGTTGTAAATAAAAATGCAGAGCCAGATAATAATGCACCAGAAAGTGGATCTAGTTTATAGCTTTGAGATAAGCTATAACCGATTCCAAAGGTAATATATAGGGTCATTATGTACATTGTAAGTCGGTAAGGAATTAAAATGTCCGCAGCATGTTTGGCTGCCCATACCCCAACAGCAGAATCTGCAGGAACTGGTGGAAAGGCAATAATTAAGAATAAACTTCCAAAAATGATAAATGGCAACGCTGAGACTACTCCATCACGAATCGCTCGTAAATGTTTCTGTTCAGATAGTTTTGCCATTGGTGTTGATAGATTGTTTTCCAAAAATGCAATAAACTTATCCATTTGTTCTTCTCCTCTTTTTATTAAATTATTAAACTATTTAACTAATTCTTGAACTAGTTTTAATAATGTTGCTCCTCCAAGTGGACTATACGCTTGAGGTGGAATTACTGCACAAGGTACACTCGCCTCATCAGATGAAGCTTTAAATCCATCAAATCGGTGTCTTACTTGTGGTGCAACCATTGCTACATCCCAACCATTCTTAACTTCCTCAGCAAACTCTTGCGTTCCTACCGCTAAAACATCTAGACTTAAACCGTTTTTTTCTCCCTCTTTTTTTAAAGCGTTTACAACAATCGCACTAGACATTCCGCCTGCACATACAAATAATACTTTCATAGTTAGATCCTCCTAAATTAAATTTGATAAAATCAAAGATTCAAAAAACTGGAAACGTTTTCTATGAAGCTATTATATTCCTACCAAAAATAAATTTCAATATTTTCCGAAAAAAAGTGAAATAAAATTTCAAAAAGATGTAAAAAAAAATTTCACATCTTTTTGAAATACTGATTATTTAGTTTTCTTTAAACTGAAATTTACTCCATGGATGTAAGAAATCTAGTAGGAAAACTTCTTCTTCGACAATTCGTCCAACCACATTAGTTTTCCCTGAATTCTCCATATCCTGAAGTGCTATTTGTAATTCACCTTTATACTGACCATATAATTCATTTTCGATTAAAATATCTCCTCTACGAATATGTGGTGTATAAGTTGGTTTAAATTCTTCATCTCTGTATTTAACGCGAGACTGAGTTGAACGAATTAGGTAATCTGAGACGTCCCCTCGATAAAAATGAAACTCATCTAAAACAATCTTTTTCTCTAAATCTGTAATTGAATCATGTAAATCAATCGTTAAAGTAAATAAATCTTTGCCATTATTGTTCAGCTCGGCAAGCTGTTTGAATTCTTCTTCAGACGCGTATGCATTTGCAATAATGACATCATCAATTAAGTCTGAGTAAAATAAATGCTTTGCTTGGGTTACAACCGATAAATTACGATGCATTTCTAAAGAACAAAGACCTTCAGATACTGGCCATGGACCGTATGTTGCAGCTTGTGAATTAATAAATGCAGCTGTGCGAATTCCGTGCTTTTTAAATTCTTCACTACATTTTACAAAATGTGAATAACTTAAACCTGCGTAACGATGTGGATAAAAATTGTGAGATCCGATTAAATTTGACTGGTTAGGCTTATAAGCTAATATATTCTCTAAATATTTTGTAGCATTGCTCATATTAATTTCGATTTTTAACCCGTAAGGATTATAAGTCATAATGGACTCTTCATTCCCAGTAAATCCCATATCAAGTCTAATACCATAAGCTCCTAAATCCGCAAAGAATGATAAATCATTGTATGAAATATTTAAAGTACCAAATACTCGAGGTGCAATGTCAACAAGCACTTCCATCTCTAAACTATTTGCATAATCAATTATTTCTTTGAACTCTTTTATAATTTGTTCCTTGTCACCGTTTACTGATAATAAACAAGTAAAAATTCGTTTAAAACCATATTGATGAGCTAATTTAATATAAGCCTTATCTTTTTCAACAGTTGAGTGTTCTGGATAGATTGAGATTCCTAATTTTTTCACGATTCATCCTCCTAATATGGTTTAGGTGTAATATTTCCTAAAATAACTAATCGATTTGCCTTTGTTGCTCCAGGAACATTACTTGGTAAACCATTTAATGTTTCATTTGCTAAAATAGCAAAGGCAATTGCTTCTTTTGCATCTGAAGAAAAGCCAATATCTTCTTGGACTAATACTTTTGAATGTTCACCTAATAATTCTTGAAGCATGTGTAATAGCGTTTTATTATGACTACCACCGCCACCAACAATGACTTCATCAATTGGATGATTCGGCAAAATAAACTTTTTGTAGTTTTCAGCAATTGATTTTGCTGTAAACATCGTCATTGTAGTAATGAAATCAATCGGTGAAACATCACTAAACTCTACTAAAATTTCATCAACAAACTGTGTACCAAATAACTCTCTGCCTGTGGTTTTTGGTATTGGAGCTAATATATAAGGGATACTCATACATCTTTCTAGTAATCTCTCATTTACGTTACCTTTAGCAGCCAATTCACCACTTGCATCAAATGGCACGTTAAAATAACGCTTACAAATTTCATCAATAATCATATTACCTGGGCCTGTATCAAAAGCTACTAAATCATCAATCGTAGCATTCTTTGGGACGATCGTTACATTACCGATTCCACCAATATTTTGTAATAAGCGTGTCTTCGTTTTACTCCTATAAAGTAATAACTCTGAATGTGGTACCAAAGGTGCTCCATATCCACCAGCTGCCATATCCATCACTCGAAAATTAGAAACAACCTTTGTATTCGTTTCATAGGCAATTACTGCTGATTCACCTAACTGCAATGTAGACTGTACAAAATTTGCTTCTACTTCAGGCTGATGATAAATCGTTTGACCATGTGATCCAATAAAATCTAGCTTATTTAGTGGAAATTGATTTTTACTACAAATTTGTTTCACTGCATCTGCAAAAGCATAGCCAAGTTTAAAATTCAAACTACACAGATGTTGGGCATTTGAAGAAACAAGTGTAATCGCATCTTCAATCTCTTTTAATAAAGCTTCCTCTAGTGGAATCGTCATAAAATCAATCAATTTAACCTCTGTATCAGATCCATATCCAGTGATCTCTACTAAGGCGGAGTCGATTCCATCTAAAGATGTACCTGACATTAATCCAACTGCATATACCAATTCTCTCACTCCTTTACTTTTTTATACCTAATACCTTAAAACAGAATTTCAATTTTGTAAAAGAAAAGGATGAAAGTTTATTTTCCAGGAACGTCGAGAAAATTGTTCTGCAAAATGAATTTTTACTCATTTCACCTTATTAACAAATAATAAATATACTTAAATTTTTTATAGATGATAACTTCTAAATACCCAATGAGTACAATATCGAAATAGTAAAAAACACCTTATCTCATTACCAAATAGTAAAAAGGTATTGTATGAACGATAGAATAATTATACAATTCATTACATAAACAAACAAAAAATTATGAGTTCAGTTCAAAAGGAGAATCTTAAGATGAATCAATTAGAAGCACAAATAGACGCATTAGTAGACAAATATTTTTCAAGACTATTAGAAATTCGTAGACATTTGCATATGTATCCTGAATTAAGTAATCAAGAGTTCCAAACAACGAAATTTATCAGTCAAGAGTTAGACAAAGCTAACATCAAAAAATTATCTTTAAATAGTAAAACTGGAGCATGCGCTGAAATAGCTGGTCTTGAAGGACCGATTGTTGCACTCCGAGCAGATATTGACGCATTGCCAATTCAAGAGGAATCTAATTTACCATTTCGTTCCATTATTGATGGAGTCGCTCATATGTGTGGCCATGATGTTCACACTACAATTGCACTAGGAGTTGGATTCATTTTACAGGAATTAAAACATCTGCTTCCAGGTACCGTTCGATTAATTTTCCAACCTGCCGAAGAGGCAGAAGGTGGCGCAGAGAAAATGATTGCTGAAGGATTGATTAATGATGTAAAAGCAATTGTTGGACTTCACAATATGCCTGATCTTCCAGTTGGTACAATCGGTATAAAAGAAGGCTTCCTAATGGCAAGTGTAGATGATTTTTCAATTAAGATTAAAGGTAAAGGTGGGCATGCAGCACTTCCAGAAAAAGCAATTGATCCAATCGTAATTGGTAGCGCGGTTGTCAACCTTCTACAAACACTAGTTAGCCGAACAATTTCACCAAAAGAATCAGCTGTCATTACAGTTGGGGCATTCCAGGCTGGAAATACGAATAATGTAATTCCCGAATTTGCAATTTTAAAAGGTACCGTTCGAACTTCAAATGAATCAGTTCGAAAGCAAATTCAAACAAGCTTTCAAACATTAGTTCAAAACCTTGTTCATTCACTTGGAGGAGAAGTAGAAATCGATTATGACATCTTACTCCCTACCGTCTTCAACCATTCAAAAGTAACAAAAGTAGTACGTGAAGCAGCAATTACAACAGTCGGAACTGACAATGTTGTGACGGCAGAATCAACAATGGGTGGAGAAGATTTTTCATTTTATCAACAAGAAGTACCCGGCTGCTTTTTATGGCTAGGCTCAGGGAATCAAGAAAAAGGTATAACTTACGGATGGCATCACCCAAAATTTATGGTTGATGAAGAAGCAATAAAAGTTGGTGTAAAACTAATGACCCATGCTGCATTTGAGCTATTAGCGGATTCAACGATTTCTAACTAATAACAAATAAGTGAAAACCTTTGTTTGGTCAAAGTTTTCACTTTTTTTGTTTTATACTATATTCGTTTAATCATTAATATAATTAACTTGTATAACTAACAGGGGGGATTAGATGCCAGATTTTGTACAAACTGCTACCTACGAACACTCATTTTGGTTGCATGTTTTAAGAGATCATTCTCAATTTATTTTAGACGCTTTGCCATCTAAACAAGAGGAAGAAATTAAAATTGCAAAGTCATTTTACATAATTTTTAATGATTTGTTTTCTAGTGTAAATAACAGCGCAAATATTAACGAAATTACGATTCAAGCTGAAAAAAATGCACTAGCTCTCCGTGATTTTAAATTATCATTGCTAACAAAACACATTACAGACGCCAATTTTAAGATTTACTTAACACCAACGTTTTTAAATCATATGGTTAATGAATTGGAAGAATACTTGTTAGTACTATCCTACTTAAAACAAAATCAAATCCCTCCGATTTTCCATGAACTTCATCACCATTTACTATGGGTATTAGATGCAGCAGGTCACGCTGATGCCATTTCTAGTAATCTCGATGGCACTGAATATATGCTAAGAAAAAAGGGTCATGAATTTATAAAGCATTTCGAGCACTTCTACCTTAAAGCAGTAGAGTTAACTGGATATTTACGTACAAAACTTAACACATTTCCAGCATTAAAAAGAATGAATCAAGATATAAAATTGGAGATTCAACTATTCCAAATTTTCCTTAAGGAAATTGAAGAATTAGATATATCTAGCCAAATGTTAAGTAATTTTTCTGCGTTAATGGCAGACCATATGTATCGGGAAGAAGTGTACTATTTACAAAAATTAGAGGAATCTGCTTCTACAAATACTTAATTTACATTTAAAAACCATCACTTGGAATAGTCTACATATTCTCTAAACTGTCCAGCGATTAAGCTTTACCTACTATCTCAATTTTTATTTAGTCTACTCCAAAACTAAAGCACTCTATTAAACACGCATTCATTAATGTTGTCTACGTGTTTTATAGAGTGCTATTTTAGTTAATTTACTTCCTGCTTAATAGAGATCCAATTATTCTTTATCACTTTAATTACTGCATTTAAACGATCTTGAACATCTAATTTCATTAAGATATTAGCAACGTGATTTTTAACAGTCTTATTCGAAATAAATAATTCTTTTCCAATTTGGATATTAGAAAATCCTTTTACTAAAAGGTGCAATATTTCGAATTCTCTATTTGTAAGTAATTCTTTAATATATTTGTCATCAGGTGGCATAAAATGGATAGAATTCTCTTTAAGGAATCTATATTCTTTTATTAATTCATTTGTAAAACGATTGTCTACCATGAATTGTCCACCTTGAACTTGCTTTACAGTATTTACTAAATACGCTTCATCAACGTCCGTTAAACAAATCCCCTTCACTCCTACGTTTAGTAAACGATCTATTTCGTAAAAGTCTAAAGTATTTTTTATCGTTATTATTTTAGTAGAATCATCATGTAACATAATTCTTTTCGCTTCTTTTACCATTTCTTCGCCTGAAACCTGCGTTATAAGAACTGAATTACTAACTTCTTGAATTAGTACATTTTCTTCTATATTAAATTTAATTGCGTTTATTTGATTGAATTCTAATATAGTACGAATACCCGCCACGAAAAGCGAATTTTCAACAAAAATAACAGTATTATTATTTATCGGATGATTAGTTACTAATTTTGCTAACACTACTACCACCTCCGAATACCTAATTTTTTTATAGTAACATTAGTTATTGTACATATTTGAATTGATTTAATAAATTTAATATTTTTGAAATTAAAGTTAAGCTCTTCTTAAACAAAGAATTATTACATTCACTAAATTATGATTAAGTATTACTTACAACATTAAAATCTTAAATAAATAGATAAAATTAGGGTTTCAAAAACTTATAGTTTTATATTATGATGAATATATACCGAAATTTATTTATTACTATAATTTTCTCCGAGAAAAAAATCACTTTATAACGTCTAAACCTCTTACTATTCATGAAGCAATTAATACAATAAAAATTTAAGAATTATTTTAATAATACAAATTTAACTTTTCACAAGATTTTCCAGAGAAAAAAGTGTATCATTAAACTGTTTTCTTATTGTTAAGTGTTCCTTCATAATGTCCGCAAGATAATTTTATAACCTCTCTAAAATTATTGAAATAAAATTTTTACCAACGATGTCCACTGTCTTTAAGTTTTAATGGTCTTAGGTTATTACGTTATTAGAATTTTATACAATTAGGAGCTTACTATGAATTTTGAACAATTAGAGTATATTGTTTATGTAGCAAGTGAAAAATCGATCTCAAAGGCTGCCGAAAAATTATTTATTTCTACGTCAGCCATTAGCCAATCTATTTCACAACTGGAAAGGGAATTAAATATAACAATATTTAATCGTTCAAGAATAGGAACTACTCCAACACCTGAAGGTAATATTGTTATAACGAAGGCAATAAATATTTTATCGAATATTAAGCAGTTAAATGATGAACTTTGTAATTTAAATATAAAAAAAGAAAAACAATTAAAAATAATAGCAGCAACTGCATTTTTTGATATATTTCAAGAAGCAGTGACTAACTTCAATCTAGAAAATCCTCAAATCTCAATTGATGTAGAAGAAATGCTCCCAGAACAATTACTAAAGAATTTTAATCATGATCGTAATGATGTTGGCTTCTTACCGATCGATAAGGAAGAATTAAATAAATATCCAAAACTGGGAAAAAAGTTAATTAATAAAGCAAGAATTGGAATTGTAGTAGGAAAAAATTCTAATCTATACAATTATGAATATGTTACACCTGCAGATCTAAATAATGAGAAAATAGTAATCTTAAAAAATACAAAAAATAGCATTGTAAAAAAATTCTCAAAAAGCTTGTCTAATCATGCAATTTTGACTACGAACAATCCTAGATTACTGTTAAATGTCGTTAAAGAAAGCACTGCATTTTCATTTATCCATGAATTTACAGTAAAAAACTATCCTACATTTCGTACTGATGAACTAAAAGTAATCCCAATAACTTATACTGATGAATCCGATTACATATATCAGGATGTATGGGCCATTTTTTCTCAAGAAAATGGATTATCTAGTTCATCAAGAGAAATTATTAAACATATGTTATTTCAACTAAATAAATAATTTAAAGGAATAATAACAGTCCATATAGTGGAAGGTTTTATTCCTTTTTCAAATTATTCATATCAACAATGCAAACAAAATAAAATTCATTTATAATTACTTTTAGGAGGTGATCGATTATGACAAACACTGTTAATTTGTCAGATAAATCAGCATCCCATGCAAAGCCTAGTTTTAGAAAGGCGATACTTTGCATGGGTAGGTTTTAACTAATCGCCCAAGTAAGCAGTTCTAATTTGATGGCTTTGCACCTTATTTAACTAATAAGAATAAGGGGCTAATCAAAGATGGCATATATAAAAGCAACTGCTATTTTACCAGAGAAATTATTATCGGAAATACAAAAATACGTACAGGGAGAAACTCTTTATATTCCAAAATCTGAAAAGGTTCCAAAAAAATGGGGCTCGCGTTCAGGTACAAGAAAGCTAATTGACGATCGAAATAATGCAATCAAAAAATCATTTAAAAATGGTCAACCAATTGAACAATTAGCTAAAGAATATTTCCTCTCAATCGAAACAATCAAAAAAATTGTATATACTAAATAGATAAACTGACACTGACTAGCTATGGTCAGTGTTTTTTTATGGCTAATTTGTTTATTACCTAAACTCAGCATATATAAATCCATTAATTTGTTGTAAATTAATAGATGTTAAGTCTAACTTGAACTTTCCTAAATTAGGAGTGATATAAATGGAACCTTTTATTCGAACGGAACAATACAATTTTATTAAACAACAGCTTCAAGTCCTTACAAATGGGCACTCATCAGTAAATGACAGAGCTGTTTTAAACGCTCTACATTCTCTAGTCAGCGATAAAGCGCTAGGTTTATTTACTGACCTTACAAAAGAGCAACAACAACTGTTCACACAAATTGACACAATTAAAAAATCCGAACAGGCAGAAGTATTACTAAGACAATTACTACCATATGTAATTCCTTTTAAAGAAGTATCAGAGCAATCCATAAAAAAATTATTTCCAAAAGCTAAAAAACTGAAACTTCCAATCCTAAAAAACTTCGATTTACTACAAACAACGTATATTGGATGGGACGATCTAGGATCAAATTCAAAATTCATTGTAACTTATTTAAATCACAAATTAATCGGTTTACAAGGTACTTTTAATCCTATTAATAAAAAAGGAAATTGTACGATTTGTAATAAATTTGAAGACTTAGGTTTATTTATGACAAAAACTAAAGGAAAAATTGAAGGTACTTTCACTCAAAGAGGAAATTATATTTGTAAAGATAGTCAAAAATGCAATCAAAATATTACTTCCTTAGATAAACTACATGATTTTATTACCATAGTTAAATAGGAATTATTAGTGCAAAAGAATAATAAAACAATAACTAAATGGGCTGTCCAAAAGTCGGGATAACTGACAAATAGATAGCCCTTATTTAAATTAAAGATTCTGTGAAAAATTAAAAACTATTCATTCTTAACGGATAACATGTAAATACTAACTATGAAATTTACTAAACGAAATGGAGATTAAAAAGAATGAATGAAACGAATGAAATGATTGAAACTCTAAAAAGTCTACACAATGAAATAAGCGTTAAGCTTAGCAATACATTCAACTTTGCAGAAACCAATGACAATCATAACCAAAGTAAACATCATGACTATGCTGAATTATCTAAAGTTGCTAAAGAACACTTAGAACAAAATAATGAACACCAAATAGCTAGAACAATTTTAAAGCATTTAGAAGCATTACTTAGTGAGGTTGATCAAATAAAAAACGCTAACGTTTAAGTTCATATCATACATTGAGACATTAAATAGAATTATATTTAACATAAATTGCTCTCTACTAAAGTAGGTTGGGGGTATTTTAGCGATGTTTTTTATTTATAGTGGGTTGTCATTGATGTTGAACAGATTTCGCAACTATTTTAGTCAGTTTTGAAAGAATTAGATCAAACAAATTAACTTTATAATGATAAGCAGCTACTGTTGAACAATTTTAGAAGATAGTACCCCTACCGGTATGAGTATTATCTTATCTAAAATGGAATCCCATGGAAATTAATTGCACTTTTACATAATTAAATTGCAGTTTTGATTATTTTAATTGCAGTTTTCCTATTTTTATTTGCAGATTCACTATTTTTATTTGCACTTCAGCATTTAATTCAGGATTTTATTTTTTATTTGCAGATTTCATACGTTTATTTACACGTTCTCCAGTTTTATTTGCACCCATTATAGATTACAACAGCATTCCTGGTCACATTATAGACAATTAGATCTAGGCAATTACCATTCTCACTCGATTCCCCTCTCAATAAAAGAATCCGCTGACCCTGGATAAGAATGGTCTTCCCCTGCTTGAATACTAGCTCGTGGTACTTCTTGAATTCTTGGTGGTTCAAAAGCAATATCAAAAATTCATTTTCTATTTCCTCTTTTCTAACAAAATAAAAAAGAGCACCCTTTAAGAGCACTCTTCTGCTTATTCTCCATATGAAAACGTTTCTTCTCCACTAATCTGTAAATCTTCAAACTGCTTTGAAGTAATCACATCTTCTCGACTATATACGTTCCATAGTCTGTATACGCTATTTTCTAAAGCATGTATTTCTATCGTTTCGTTGATCGGATCAACTATCCAATATTCACTTACACCATGCTTTTGATAGGTATTATATTTTTTTAATCTGTCATTTCTAGCAGTAGATGGCGATAATACTTCTACAATTAAATTCGGCGCACCCTTGCAACCATGTTGGTCAATTTGGCTTTTGTTAAAAATTATCGATAAGTCTGGTTCATATACATTATCTGCACGTTCATAATCCTTTAACTCTGAAAAGCGCACACAAAAAGGTGAAACAAATACTCTGCATTCTTTTCCTTTTAGGTATATACCGAATTCCGTTGTCAAAAATGAAACAATACCTTGATGTTTTGTCGTTGGGGCTGCCAGCAAAACAGGTTCCCCATCATAAATTTCATAACGACTTCCTTCTGGAGAAGAAAGATAATCTTGAAATGTGTAGCCTCTCTCTTCATTTCTATTGATTTCCATAAGCACACCCACCTTCATCATCTCCCTTCAATTTATCATAAAAGAGTGAGCCTAAGCCTACTCTTTATTCATACATACTCAAAATCAAAGATTGTTGGTTCTGTGATTTCTTTTAGATTGAATTTACCTAAGAAATCGAAATCATCAACTGACTTCACTCTCTCGATTCTTATTTACATATTCCTAAATTTAATTTGCATTTAAATTTGGAATCTACATCGACTTTTCTTCCCCCTACAATAAATACTTTCTTAAAGTAAAAAACAAATGCCCCTAAAAGTTATACTTTTGGGACATCGTCTTTCATTTATTTATTTTATTCTGCGTTTACGTCGGGTGTTTTCTTTTTAGAGAAAAACCATCCACCTAGAGCAATTAGAAGCATTCCTGTCCAGAAGATTATATTCCAAATTGGGCCTTCAACAAAGTGATGTGAAATAATGTGTAGTGAAGGATGTGCTAGGGTATGCATTAGTAGTTTAACCCCTACCCAACCAACTAGAAGCATAGCAGCTGTTTCTAGACTTGGGCGTGTCGTAAGCAACTTTACAAATATACCTGCTGCGAATCGTATAACGATTAGTCCTGCTATTGCTCCAATGATAATGACGATAAATTTAGCGCCATCCATGCCGCCTATATTACTCATATTAGTATTAGGCAGGTCAATAACTAGGGCTACTGCTGCTAGTATTGAATCAATGGCAAATGCAATATCTGCTAATGATATTTGAGCGACTGTCATTGCAAAGCTTTTCCCTTTTTTCCCTTTATCATTGTCGTGCTTTTTCAATAAATGCTTTAATGCAATGAAAATTAAATAGGCTGCTCCGATCGCTTGAACCTGCCATACATCAAAAAGAAATGAAATAATGAAAATGGCACCGATTCTAAATATAAACGCTAAAAGTAAACCAATATTTATAGCTTTCTTTTGTTGTTGTTCGGGTAAATGCTTAGCCATAACGGCTAGCACTAATGCATTGTCGGCCGATAATAAGCCCTCTAATAAAATTAATATCAGTAATACCCATCCATACTCTAGTAAAAGAGATAGTTCCATACGTTCCCCCTATTTTAATTTACTTTTAACCTCTTTTTAATTATATTCTCATTTTCGTATTTTCTTTATCCAAATTTTTGAATATTCTAGTACAATTTTATTGTTTGTCATTCTAATTAGTTGACTGAGTCAACTATTATAGTTATAATAAATCTAAAATTTCAGAATATTAGGAGTGGTAATAGATGAATTATATTGAAAAAATACGGAAGTTTAACAGACATTATGCAAATGTATTAGGGAAAATTGATCAAGAAATTTACAATCATCCATTTCCGTTAACTGAAGCTAGAATCATTACTGAAATTAATGAAAACAGAGGATGTACCGCTTCCGATATTATCGGGAAACTAGGTATTGACCGTGGCTACTTAAGTCGAATAACTCAACGATTTGAAGATGAGAACATTATCGAAAAAATTCAATCACCTGAAGATAAGCGTCAATATTCTCTTCATCTAACTAATAAAGGGAAGGACATCTACAGTAAATTAGTTGAGGACGCGAACATCGGGGTTGAAAAAATGATTCAAAGCTTTTCTCATGATCAAATAAAGGAATTAGTAAAATCAATGGAAACAATTGAATCAATTATCTCATTAAACAATTCAAATAACGCTGAAGTATCAGTTCGACCATTTATTCCCGGAGATGTTGGGTATGTCGCTTATATACATGGAAGAATTTATAGTACAACCTACCAATTTGGACGAGTATTTGAATATTATGTAATGAAAGGTTTAAGTGAATTTCTAATGAACTCCAAGGGCGGTGAACTTTGGGTTGCAGAGGTGAATGGTGAAATCGTTGGATCAATCGCTATTACGAAGGCAAATGAGTCCGTTGCTCAACTTAGATGGTTTGTATTAGATGAAAGGTTCCAAGGCCTAGGAATTGGTAAAAAATTAATCGAGACGGCACTAAACTTTTGTAAAGAAAATCAATATGAGCATGTCTTTTTATGGACGGTTAGTACTTTAGGGGCAGCTAGATATCTTTATAAAAAATATGGTTTTACTTTAACTGAAGAAAAACCTAATTTCGAGTGGATTGGATCGGAGTTAATTGAAGAAAGATGGGATTTGGCCCTTTCATAAATAGTGCTACATTAAAAAGATAATAAATGCTGTTTTTTTAAATTAGCATAACCTTTATAACAAATTAAAAATAAACCCTGTCTTTATTATTGAAAAAAAATAAAGAGGCAACGTATTATACATACGCTGCCTCTCAATCTTTCTATTTACACATGCCCTAAATAACTTTTAGTAATATAAGGATAAACGATTTTACCATTTAAACTATACTTATTAAATAAATTGCCTAGTGCACTTCTATATGTCTCATATTCTTTTTCCCCACGCAACGGAGAAAAGGAAGATGACATGTTCCTACCTAAAAATCCTTCTAAATCCATTTCAAGATCATTTTTATAAACTTTTATTTCAAAAATACCATCTTTAAAAAATTGCTCATAAACATCCGGAGTATCTTCTATTCCACCACTAAAGCCGTTAAACTTAGGACAAGTTTCATTGCAAATCTCCTGCAATTCAATCATTATTGGGCTTGATAAGTCTTTGCTATTCCAAACTAGAGAGACTTTTGAACCCTCTTTTAAAATGCGTTTGCATTCTAATTTGAATTTTTCTTTATCAAACCAGTGAAAAGCTTGTGCTACCGTTATTAAATCAACACTATTATTTTTTAATGAAGTATTTTCAGCTGTTGCATTAATTGACTTATATTTTTCGTATTTATTCAGAGCCATCTCTGCGTTTCTCCGCATATCATCATTCGGTTCAATTGCTATAACATATAACTTTTTTTCAAGTAAAAGTTTAGTTAAAATACCTGTCCCTGAACCAATATCTGCAATGACACTACTCTCACTTAATTGATTTCCAGAGAGTAAATTTTCGATATATTCTTTCGGATAACTTGGACGATGTTTTGAGTATAAATCTGCTTTACCAGTAAAATTTTCAATCAATACAAAACACTTTCTTAAAAAATGTTAAATTTGATGAGCATGAAGCTTAGCAAAAATTCCATCTTCCTGTGATAGTAGTTCTTTATGAGTACCATCTTCAGCAATACCTTCTTCTGTTATGACTAAAATTCGATCTGCTTTTTTAATTGTGCCTAATCGATGAGCGATTACTAGCGTTGTACGGTCTTTTGATAAATCATTCAATGCTTCTTGGATAATTGCTTCTGTCTCTGTATCTAACGCTGATGTTGCTTCATCTAATATTAGGATTGGCGGATTTTTCAAAAACATCCTAGCGATTGCTAAGCGCTGCTTTTGTCCTCCTGAAAGCTTTAATCCTCTCTCACCAATTTGAGTTTCATAACCGTCTGGCAATGAAGCGATTAAATCTGTTAGGTGAGCTTTTCTTGCTGCTTCTTCAATCTCCTCATTAGATGCATTTAGCTTACCGTAAGCAATATTTTCTTTTAATGTACCAGTAAATAAAAAGACATCTTGCTGAACGATTCCTATATTTTTTCGTAATGATTCTTTCGTCATATTTCGAAGATCGATTCCATCAATTGTGATAGCACCATTTAAAACATCATAAAATCTTGGAATTAATGAACAAATTGTTGTTTTCCCTGCACCTGAAGGACCTACGAAAGCGATTGTATTGCCGGCCTCAATTGAAAAGGATAAATCATTTAAAATTGTACGTTTGTTTTCATAACCAAAAGTAACATTTTTGAACTTAATATCTCCTCTTAGATTAACGACTTCAATTGCATCTTTTGTATTTACAATATCTGGCGCATTATCAATTAATTCCGTAAATCGTTTAAAGCCCGCCATACCTTTTGGATATAGTTCAAGTAAAGCACTAATCTTATCAATTGGTTTAAATAAAACATTTAAATATAAAATAAACGCTACTAATTCTCCATAAGATAAAATTTTCGTAAAACTTAACCATGCTCCAAAAACTAAAATAACAAGTGTCATTAATCGAGTAGATACATAGATTCCTAGTAAATTCATGCTCATTACTTTATAAGCTTTTAATTTTGTTTTGCGGAAGTATTGATTATTTTTATTAAATCGTTTCATTTCATATTGTTCATTTGTAAATGATTGAACGACTCTTACACCTGAAACACTATCTTCAACTTGCGAGTTTACATTCGCAATATTCCCATACATTTTACTCCATGAATTATTCATTTTCATGTTTGAGTATGAGATTAACCAAACTAAAAATGGCACGATAATGATGGCTACTAATGCAAGCTTCACGTTAATTGTTAGCATAATCCAAAATGCCCCGATGAAGGTCATAATTGCAATAAATAAATCCTCTGGACCATGGTGTGCTAATTCTCCAATATCCATTAAATCATTTGTAATACGGCTCATTATATGACCAGTCTTTGTATTGTCAAAGAAACGGAATGATTGACGTTGAACGTGATTAAATAACTCACGACGCATATCAGTCTCAATATTAATACCAAGTTTGTGGCCCCAATAATTCACAACAAATTGCATACCAGAACTTACTAAATAAAGTACTAAAAGTCCGATACTGATCGAGATAATTTTACTCCAGTTCCCTTCCGGCAGCAGTTTATCAATAAACCAAGACACTGCTAAAGGAAATCCAAGCTCCATTAACCCTACTAATATTGCACAGAAAAAGTCTATATAAAATAACTTTTTGTGCGGGCGATAATAACTAAAAAAACGTTTAATCAAAATACGGCACCTCTATTCTATTGATTAATCTAGTTCGTTAGATGTTAATACCTTACCATATGTGTTTTAAGTGTGCTATCATTTCAGAATTTTCCAACACAAGTTTAGTAAGAGACCCAAAACAAGATTTACAAGGAAGAAATACATTTTTGGTGAACTTAATTTATGTTTTAGAGACTGCTATTAATATAGATAATTTTATTCATTCGCATAAATGGAATTCTATTTTTATTTATAAGAAAAAGTAGACATAAAAAAACTACTCGATTAAGAGTAGTCATTACTTATCCACATTCAAGATCTACTTAATGTATATTACTTTGAACTAGGAATCATATTTCATCAATTAAAACCATCATTTATGTAAGTTAAAATAGTGATTTTACTAGAAGAGGCTATTCTACAATATTGAGGTTTCGTAGAAATTGAGAAATCCTTATCGATTTAATGATTGGATTTTCTAAAAAGAAGAAATATCAGAAGAAGAGAAAACAATGATCAGCACTATTTAAGAACTGAAAAAAAGCTAAATAAAGTATTTCATTCTATTAAGGCTAAACTAGTTCAGTTCAACTTGTCTTTTTTTCTATTAAAAATTTAGTTTATTCTCCGTTGATATTAAATTCAAGTTTTCAAGCTCCAAAGGACTTTCAAGATTATGAAGTAATTTCTTAAGAAACTGATTGGATATTTTTAGATAATGGTAGGCAGTAGTGATCTCATTTTTTTCTTCATAATATGCTATTATCATATCGAAGTATTTCATCCCATTGCTTAATACTACATTCTGTTCTCCCCTTGGAGGCACATGCTTTATTAAATATTTAACAAGCTGCTTTTTATTTTTAGTGGCTTCTAGATACAATATTTTAAGCTTAATATAATTTGATGATTTATGGTCTTGAAAGTAATCCAATTCTGGTTTTAATAGTTCTACAGCCTTTTCATGTTGGTTATATTGGATAAGCATCTCTGCGATCGTTGAGATAGTCAAATAATAGGAATGTGTATATTTCTGTTTAAATTGAAGTGATTGAGAGAAATATTCAAGTGCTGTTTCAACATTCCCCTGTCTTTGATGCAAATAGCCTAAATTATGCAGAGCCATTGCTTTCATAATTATATCCTGTAGTAAATCGGCATCATTTAAAATTAAACCTAGCATTTGTTCCGCTCTATTAAATTCACCAATGTAAATTAAATTAACAGCCATTATGATTTTGATATGCATAATACGTAAGATGTTGTTTTTATCTTGAAAAACTGCTAATGCTTTATTTGCATAATCAATGGATAAAGAATACTGAAACATATGACCATGTGTTGTCGCTCGATAGTAATAATAATCAGTAATTTTTTCACTATATTGTTCTGCTTCTTCTTCCAGTTTGTTTAGAATATTGAGCGCTTGTGCGTATTTTTGTGTTCGGCCATAATAAATAGCTTGGAGAAACTTCCATACAAATAGCTCATATGAAGAATACTTTGGTACATCCTTTTTCATTTTCAACGACTCTTCCTCAAATTCCGAAAATCGATCCAAGTATAATAAATAACGAAGCATATATAATTCATACAAATAGATGATCTCTAAACACTGGACAAATTCTTTATGCTCCATTAGCTCGTCATATAATGTTGCTGCTTTTTCTTTATGAAGACGTTCCATGGCATCATAAAACAAATCAAGTTTCTGCTTTAAAAGTTGAGTTTTTTTAGTTTCTTCCTCAATTGAGATTTCCAATCTCTCGCATAGCTTTTGCAACGTTTTTATATTCGCTTCTTTGGAATTGTTTTCGATTTTACTCAAGTGAGTAGCAGAACAAATTCCATGGCAAAGTTGTTCCTGAGTCATATGTTGCTTCTTACGATGATAATAAATGATTTTCCCGATAGACATAAAGCAACTCCCCCTATTTAATCCCAATACAATCTAATAACATTATATATGTCATAATCTATATCAACATATATGATGTTTTATTTTTCAACCAAGGCATTTTATTTGAATTCAATATGCTATTTGTTTAATGCTTATAGATCGATTAAAGAAAAAAAGAAAAATTCTAACTAAACTCTAACCACTTTTCAATGGTTAGAGTTTTATTTTTAATTTTTTTTTAATAAAAAAAGTATGATAATCTTCCTTTTTTCAAAAAATTTCCCAAGTTAGAAAACATACAATTTTTAATTATTAGTGCTAGTTTATTTTGAAATAAAAACGTATAAAGTAAGAAAATTCTACTCTAATTTACAATATCTTTCCCAATTAACAGAATTTTCCCACTTGTATATAATGAAATAACTCAGGAGAACATCGAATAGCTAGTGGGACATAATAATTTTAGAATGATTACCTACTACCGTCTTCGTTTAGACAATCCAAAAAGCAATAATATCATTTGGGCATTCTGCACAAAGAAATAAAATTCCAGTCTTCCAATAGTTGAACCTGATTAAATTAAAAGAAAAATTTGGTAAATTACCTAGTATTTAGATAGGGGGGACAAAAAAAGTGCTTGAAGGAAAAATTATAAAATTTTACAGGGAAAATAAAGGGATGACTCAAAGTGAATTAGGAGTGGGCATCTGTTCTAACACTCATTTAAGCAAAATTGAACGGGGCTTAACAGAAGTTTCGAAAGATCTAATAGAATTATTGTCTAATCGCTTAGAGCTCGATTTAAAAGCAGAAATAGAATCATATGCTCAATCGGAGCTACTATTAAAATCATGGCATGAAGCAATTATTTTACGATTTGATTCAAAAGCAAAGCTTCTAAAAGAACAATTGGAGGAGATTCCTCTTTTACATATTCCGAAGCTTTATCATCAATACTTACTTATACTTACTAGATACTATTTATCTTTTGGTGAAGCAGATAAAGCCATTCCAATTATAGCAGAAATAGAAAATCAACTTGATGATTCTCCATATAATACAAATATGTTACTTCATATTAAAGGAATCTTAGAATTACATAAAGGAAACTACAATAATGCCATTGCTATTTTAAAAAGGTTTGACTTGTCCCACTATTATAATCCAGAATTTTATTATCATTTGGCTGTTGCATATCATTCCATCAATTCTAAAACACTGGCTTATTATTACGCGAATAAGGCACTACAATTTTTTACCGAGGCTCGCAGTTTTTCTAGAATAATTGATTCAGAGATGCTAATGCTTATACAAGTAGAACAAGATGACTTTTATAATCCT
The DNA here is from genome assembly GCF_002555445.1 of Bacillus sp. AFS017336. Lineage (NCBI taxonomy): Bacteria > Bacillati > Bacillota > Bacilli > Caryophanales > Bacillaceae > Bacillus > Bacillus sp. AFS017336. The sequence continues at coordinate 7,280 of NZ_NUCO01000016.1, read as the reverse complement.
GAAAGTATCTTAAGCTATAAAAGATTAATCGAAATGGCTGATAATTACAGTTTAGAGCATCAAAGGTCGATGATCACTCATAATTATGCATACTATCTACTTCGACATGGCTATTTTAAAGATGCTAGTGAATTATTTAAGAATGCATTAGAGGGTCGAAATCCTCTCTCGGAAAATTATATCGGGTCATTGGAAGGTTATTTAAATGCACTAAGCCAGCATGGAGAATCACCACGAGAAACACTCTATGAACTTGCTAAAAATGGTCTAAAACTTGCAAAAAAGAAGAAAGATACACTTTTCATTCATTTCTTCCGCATGCATTTGTATAAACTTCAACATCGAAAAGAAAAATATTTCCACTACCTAGAGGCAAAAGTATATCCTTATTTAACCGAAATCGGATTGTCTTTATTGACAGAGCATTATCAAGTACAACTTTTTGATCATTACATGGAAAAAGGGGATATTGAAAAGGCAAATAAATTTGCTACTCCACTGGTTGACAAGCATAGGAGAGTGAATATGTTCGTTTAATTAATATAAGGTCAGGAGATTGATACTTCTGACCTTATTATTTTTATCTGGCTCAAAGTTCCAAAACCATTATAGAACACTGGTGTAAAAGATAAACTTCGAAATGATTCTTCATGATTGTACCGAGTTCTCTTTGTCTACTTGATTATTTTCTTTAGGATCCACTTTTTTATCATTCATTGATTTAGGTGAAATGTTTGTCTTATCCTGAGGACTTTCACTGTTATTTTCCATTCCTGAGAGCTTGTTTTGATCAAGAGGGACGCTTATCATTTCATCAATATAATGATTTAAACCTAATAGATGATAATGATGTTCCTTCTCCTCACAGGAAACTTTTTGTTTCATCGTTTTATTAAAGGTTTCCCCTGGATGCAATAATAGGGATTGATCTACTAGTTTAATAGGAATCTTTATGCCTGAAATATTTTTAATAGAGATTTTTTGGGAAATCTCACATTTGCTTTGATAGATCACATCACCAGTGGAAATAGAAAGTAAGTCTTTAGTTGTAGCGTTGGTTATATCTCCATTTGCTCGAACCTCGTCCGTAAACCAAGCATATGTATTCAATTTACCAACAAATAGAAATAGGCAATAGATTAAAATAATGGAGTAAAAAACTAGCATACGCTTCTTTATTCGCATATAACCTACTCCTATCAGAAAAGCAGTCGATTAACCGACTGCCCAACAACATTATTCACCTTCATACTTAGAACCTTCATCTACTTGCTTCGCTTGAACTTTTAAATCAGCTGAATATTTTACTCCTTGATAGTCATTATTTGCGGTTTCATCTAATTTAATGGCAAACATCATATCAATATACTCATCCGATTTCAATCTCCAAAATCCTTGGTTCGCACCATTTCCAAGCTGCCAATTTTTATTGGATACAGCTGTATAACCTGCTACGCCTTCTTCTCCTACTATACCTGTAACCGCACTTACACCTGGTGCAATTTCGGATTCGTTACTAAATGTTTGAGATTCTACTACATTAGTCGTTCCATCAAATAATTTATCAAGCTTGATTTTCGCCGCTTTTTGAACATCACCTGTTGGTTTTTGCTTATATTTTATCGCAATATACCCAACTTTATATTTTTTAATATTAATGTCCTTGTCCAATTTCTGATATAAGGTAGCTTTAATATCTGTTGCTAGCGTTCCTGTATTATCGACCGTCATCCACTCCCCATACTTTAATTGGGATGGAGCAAAATCAACGCCATCAATAACTTTTTCTGTGATATTTTGTCCATTATTTAGTTGTAATGTTCCGTTAACAATCTCACCAGCAGCATTTGTCTCTGAAGTAAACCAGGAATACGTTCCAAATCCAACAGATACAACTAGTGCTCCTACTAGTGTCGTGCCTAATAATGCTCTTTTCACTTTTTTCATAAGCTTCTTCTCCCATGTAAGTCACATTTTTTTGTTAAGGTCACTAATCTTGATTGTTGGCCGAGGTCCGATTTGCCTTTACCTACAAAAATATTATGTAAAGACAAATCCCTCCGCCTTTTCCTAGATTAAAAATCCTTCTAGCTTTCTATTTTTTATTTGGCTCAAGACTTAAAGTGCGTAAAATATCTTCTAATCCTTTTTTGCCAAGCTTTTCTTGTGTCTTTGCATTTTTCTTTGCATTTTCTCCTATTTTCAAGAAGTTCGTTTCAATAAAACGAATATCTTTTTCATCTACTATGCCGTCCTGGTTGATGTCTTCTTTGTCATGTTTTTTACCGTAATATGCTGCAACTTGAACTAGGTCATTAATATCAATCACTTCATCCCCGTTTACATCGCCAGCAGGAAACTGATCTGTGTACGTTCGCTTGCTTACTCCTACTAGTTCTCCATCGACTTCTTTACTTAACTTAACAGTTGTCTTACTAGTTAAATGCCCAGGAACTTCTACATAAATATCATAATCTTTCGTTGAAACTGGAATTCCATGAATCTCATATTGTCCGGATCTATCAATCGTTCCTACATATTCTTGTCCACTTCCTGCTTTTGCATAAACTTTAGCATGGATTTTGGTTGTGTCATTTGAACTCAATGCTTCTGGCTTAACAAACCCACGTACCATAGAATGTTTTGGGATGATTGAGAACTGCTCATCTGTGAATCCCGGTATCGTTGTTTCCTTCGTTTCTCCAACTTTCGTATACATAAATTTATTTACATTCATGGCTGCAACTCCATCATAGCTTTCATCATTAATGACTTTAAATGTCACATCAAGGAATGGAGTATCACCATCAAAGCCTTTAAAATCTTTTTGATCAAAGGATGCACCAACATTTACTGTTTTCGTCCATAAATCATCTTTAATTGTCGGTACATCTAGAGAAACATTTAGTTTGTTGTCAGTTGCATATTTTTCAAAAGCTTTGTTTAGCACCACATCTTTAAATTCATATAAATTTTTCGCATATTCAACCCCATATTTTCCGGAAACAAGCTTTTTCACATTATTGATACTCAATGTCATCGTAATCGTATCACCTAGTTTGACTTTCTTCTTATTGTAGCTTGGTAATACATACTCTGTTCCTTCTTTGACAAATGTATAATTATAGCCAAAAAGATTCGCTGCTGATGCTAGATCAAATGGGAATAGTTTTAGATTTACAGGTGTTTCAACCTCTTCCGGTAATAACCCAAATTTGAAATCCCCGTTAGGTTGAAGAGGCAGGATTCCTGATGGCCATGCCGAATTTTGATAATAATAGAGCGAATTTGCAGTTTGATCATAGTTAAGACCTTTAGACTTTAATAGATCAATCGTAGAGTCATATACATTACCATGTGCCCATAAAGCATGGAAGCCATCTTCATCCGTGTACATTGACTGATCCACTTCGTAGAAACCTGGTTTATAGTCCTTGAAGGTTAATTCCGGTGGCTTATTATCCACAATAATCACTTCATCATTCACATATGTTTTTCCATCATTATCTTTAGCAATCATTTCAAATGTATAATCACCGTCAGGCAAACTAATAGGCTTATTAGCTATAGGATTCGCTGGGTCATTGGTAAATGGATAAACGGATCCTGTAAAAGCCCATAAAATATATCTTTCTGAATCTGGTACAATTTTATCGGCATTATATAGTGAACCAAGGAAGCCAACAGGCTGACCCGTTTTTCCGTCCTTGATGATAATATCGATTGTTTTCATCGGGCTCTTCAATTTAAATATTGCATTTACGAATGGATTTAAGTACGGATGAAATTTCGTTGTATCCGTTGCAACTGCCTGTCTATCTAATTCAGCATAGTCAATCCCTTTATCTGTGTAGCGAATCGAAAATGGTATCTGATAGTTTTCAGTTCCATCCTTTTCATTTACAAAATGGATATATCCTTCATATCTTCCTGGTTCAGCGTTAATCGGAACATGGATGGATGGTTGAATTTCTTTTGATTGGCCAGCGGTTACCGTGATAGATGATGGAGCCGTCATCTTCACACCATTTTTCACTGCATCCTTCACATTTCCTTTTGCTGGCGAATATTCCACTTCCACTTTAAATTCTTTTGCTTCTTTCGTATCTCTGTTTTGAATCACTACTTTTCTGCCTTCATCTATATCCTTATCTTTTTGATAATGGCTGCCTAACGCCATTGATCCTGTCTCTTCATCAATTACAACGATTTGGTTTCCATCCTTATTTTCTGTTTTATCAATTACTTTAATGGATGTATTAGCGTGAACCGCCTCGTACGTATCAACACGACCTGCCCCTACTTCATTTACTGAATACTTTTCTTTTAACTCATCCGCTGTATTCATCAAAGCTTCTTTCACTTCAAATGGTGTATATTCTGGATGCTCTTGTAAAATTAAAGCTGCTGAACCAGCAACATGAGGGGACGCCATTGAAGTTCCTGACATACGGGTGTAGGCGATATCGTAATTTTCACCATCTCCAGGGTCATTCATATATTCTGGATAGGTTGAAAAAACCGCCACTCCAGGTGCAACAACGTCAGGCTTAATATCATAGTTCTTCTCAACTGGTCCACGAGAGCTAAAGTCTGCTAAATGATCTCCCTCTGTATGCACGCTGCTCATTTCTTCAAATGTAAAGGAGCCACCGTCCAGTGATTTTAAACGTTCTCCTTCTGCTTTTGTAAGTTGGAAGGTTGGAACATAACTAGTGCTTTCTCCCAAATAAGTTGGAATCTCTCCATCTACATTGTTGTATACAATGATTGCCTTAGCTCCCGCGTTCTTAGCATTACGAATCTTTTCATCAAACGCGATATCTCCGCGTTGGATTAGAGCCAATTTACCCTTTAAGTCTTTTCCTGCAAAGTCACTACTTTTTCCTAACCCCACATAAATAACTGGGAAAGATTTTCCTTTTAAATCATCTAACTTGTCTGTAAAGTTCTTTCCTAGTAATTTCATTTCATTAAACTTTTCATTTCCCACACTCGCTGAATATGTAGCAATCGTTTGTGAATAATCACTTGCGCCAACTGTTATGGCAAATGCAGATGTACCTGGCGAGCCAACTGTTTTTTCACCCGGCCCCGAATTTCCGGCTGCAACCACAGAAACTACTCCAGAAAGCATTGCATTATTAATAGCTACTGAAGTTGGAGAGAGAGCATCATTAATGCCTTCACCAAGAGATAAATTGATTACATCCATTCCATCTTTTACCGCTTTATCAATTCCCGCAATAACGGCATCTGTAGTACCTCCTCCATAAGGTCCTAGCACACGATACACATAAAGATCAGCTTCTGGTGCGACTCCTTCCACTGCATGGTCAACATTATTTTTCTTTTCTCCAGCAATAGTTCCCGAAACGTGCGTCCCATGCGAAGTATAATAAGGTGCGCCAGAATTAGGGTCTATTTCAGGATACTTTGTTTTTTTCCAATCTTCATAGGTTGTTTCCATTGGATCATTGTCGTTGTCAACAAAGTCATATCCGCCTTTATATGCATCTTTTAAATCAGGATGATGATAGTCGACTCCAGTATCAATTACCCCTACTTTAATGCCTTTCCCTGTAATTTGTTCTTTATGGAGCTTGTCCACGCCAATTTGGCTATTGCTATCTTCAGATCCTGACATTGCTGTTGTCTTTAATTCTTGCTGGTCTTTCGGGAGATCCAATTTAATCTCCTTATTGTTCCATACTCGTTTAACAACACCTGATTGCACCAATGATTCAATCATATTACCCGGCATTGTTACCGCTACTCCATTAAAGGCATTTTTATATTCTCTAGTAATCTTTGATTCATTTAAATTTTGACTAAATGTAGTTTTTGAACCTTTAAGTTGATTAAATTCTTTTTTAAATTGTTGATGAGATTCCTCTACTTTATTCTTTGCAGAGGATAGTACCATTCTTTTTCCTGAAGCCATTTGTTTCATCATTTCCACTTGTGCTGGTTCTTGCTTGAACTCCACAATGACATTTACCATTTCAGGACTGTTAACTTTGATATCTGGCGCGATAACAAATTCTGTTCCTACTTCAATCTCTTTAAGTGCCTTTCTTTGTTCAACGCTTAAGTTGTTCAGTATTTCTTCGGCATTCGTAACCTTTGCCTTTTCCTGAGCCCTCGCCAACACATTAAATGGAACACCCGAAGCTGCTACTAAACTAACGGTTAATGCAGATCCTAACAAAACACGGCCAAATTTCCCTTTCTTCATTCCCTTTCTCTTCCTCCTTTATTTCCCTTTTTATTAGTGAACTAAGAAGCAATAATTTTTCTAGATGTCTTTATTCGATTACTTAGATTTGTTTTCTAAATTAGACGAATATTCACTCTATTCACATTGTAAATAGGCCACTATTTTTCGTAAATCGTGGTTTATCAGATCATCATAAAGCGGGCCTATTTCCCTGAATATTTATAGGATAAATTTCTCATTTTTGTTTTCTTTTGATGCTATTCATGAAAAAAACAACTTTATACCTATAGTCTATTTTCCTATTAAAAAATAATAAAAAATGAAAAAACAATAGTAATTACCCCAAAAAAGGCTAATATCGTTAATTTTTGAAAGTAAGAAAACCGTTTGGCAATATTCTGCAGTTTTAAAAAAAATAGCAAAAGCTTATAATGGGGTGAAATACGAGGGATTATAAGAATATTCTGATATCAAATGAAAGTTGGGGAACTCATGATTAAAACTGTATCGAAAAGCATTTCTATTATTTTTCTCATCATTATTTTACTCGTCATAGTATTTTTGCTGTACTTCACATTTCAATCAAAAAAACATTCGGAGAAAATGCCCTCCATTTTTGGAGTCAGCCCATTAACCGTGTTAACTAACAGTATGCACCCATACATTAAAGCTGGTGACTTAGTCATTATTAAAAAGGCAAAGCCAGCAGATGTAAAAGTAAATGATGTGATTACTTTTAGAGATTCACCATCAAAATTTTTTACCCATCGTGTCGCCTCCATTAAACAAAATCAAGGAAAGATTGGATTTGTGACAAAAGGGGACAATAACAATACAGCAGATATCAATGTTGTCACCTCTAAGAATCTCGTTGGTAAACTAGTATTGATAGTTCCCAAAGCTGGATATTTCGCAAAATTTGTTAGTGGTCCAGTTGGATTTATTCTATTAATACTAATACCTGCCACGGGATACATTTGTTTAGAGGTTTTTGAAAGACTTTCTAAGCCAAAAAAACAATCGTCTGATATTCTCAAGAGTGAAGTGACCCCATAAAGTT
>NZ_NUCO01000114.1:0-225 GCF_002555445.1 Bacillus sp. AFS017336 | reverse complement strand
GCTGTGCCAGCACGCCCAGCAGGGAGGACGACAGCAGGAACGGCTCCACGCCCATGTCGATCAGGCGGGTGACGGCGCTGGAGGCGTCGTTGGTGTGCAGCGTGGCCAGCACCAGGTGGCCCGTCAGCGAGGCCTGGATGGCGATCTGCGCGGTCTCGAAGTCGCGGATTTCACCGATCATGATCACGTCCGGGTCCTGGCGCAGGATGGCGCGCAGGGCCTTGG
>NZ_NUCO01000113.1:0-275 GCF_002555445.1 Bacillus sp. AFS017336 | reverse complement strand
TGGCCTACGCCAGTGGCGACGTCGATGCGATCTTCGGCGGCAGCGCCGAGACCTTCACCCGCGACCTGCAGTGGAAAGCGTTCACCCCGGTGCTGATGGGCATGAGCGGCTGGTCGTCGAACGCGCGCAAGCACCCGTGGTGGTACGACGAGCCCTATCGCAGCATCAACCGCGATTACCTGAAGTTGAAGATGCGCCTGACCCCGTACATGTACGGGCTGGTGCACGAGGCCGCGCAGACCGGCGCGCCGCCGGTGCGCGGCCTGATGTGGGAC
>NZ_NUCO01000112.1:0-270 GCF_002555445.1 Bacillus sp. AFS017336 | reverse complement strand
CAAGCGCAGCGTGCTCATGAACTTGCCGTTGCGCGACTGGTCCAGATCGCGCTCGCCCGCGCTGCGGGCGGTGTAGCTGTCGATGCGGTAGCTGGCATAGGCGCCCAGGGCGCCGGTCACGCCCAGGCCCAGGCGCAGCGTGTCGTCCGTGCCCGCGCCCACCAGCACCTCGGCCGAGCTGGTGCGGCTGGGCTGCTTGCGGATGGCGTTGCCCGTGGCGCCCATGGTGCCGCTGCCATACATCAGCGAGGCCGGTCCACGCAGCACGTC
>NZ_NUCO01000111.1:0-226 GCF_002555445.1 Bacillus sp. AFS017336 | reverse complement strand
CGGCCAGGATGACGGCGCCGCCGTTCATCAGCGCGCGGGCAATGGACACGCGCTGCTGCTGCCCGCCCGACAGCTGGCCCGGCCGGTGCTGCATGCGGTCGGCCAGGCCCAGGCGTTCGAGCAGGGCGGCCGAGCGCGCATGGCGGTCCGTGGGCGCCGTGCCGGCGTAGACCGATGGCAGCTCCACATTGCCCTGGGCCGTGAGGTCGGCCAGCAGGTGGTAGCG
>NZ_NUCO01000110.1:0-237 GCF_002555445.1 Bacillus sp. AFS017336 | reverse complement strand
CGCGGGCGCTGCCGCCCTGGCCTGCCTGAACCTGCTGCTCAAGGTCGGCCTGCGCCGCGAGAACGTGTTCGTCACCGACCTGGCCGGCGTGGTCTACGAGGGCCGCACCGAGCTGATGGACGAGGACAAGGCCCAGTTCGCGCGCGCCACCGAGCTGCGCACGCTGGGCCAGGTCATCGAAGGCGCCGACGTCTTCCTGGGCCTGTCCGCTGGCGGCGTGCTCAAGCAGGACATGGT
>NZ_NUCO01000109.1:0-259 GCF_002555445.1 Bacillus sp. AFS017336 | reverse complement strand
CACTGCGCCGCCAGGAACTGGTGGCGCTGGAGGAGGCAGCGCGCAGCCTGGGCGCCTCGTTCACGCAGCGCTTCCTGGGCGTGCTGGTGCCTGCCGTGCTGCCCGCCATCGTGGCTGCCTGCCTGATGGTGTTCACCCTGTCCATGGGCGAGTTCAACCTGACCTGGATGCTGCACACGCCGCTGACGCGCACCCTGCCCGTGGGCCTGGCCGACAGCTATGCGTCCATGCGCATCGAGGTGGGCTCGGCCTACACCCT
>NZ_NUCO01000108.1:0-217 GCF_002555445.1 Bacillus sp. AFS017336 | reverse complement strand
GGCTAGGTGAGCCTGATTCTAACCTCGCGGGTCTGGCTAGGCTAGGCGTGTGTCTGAAAGCATCCGATTCACCGACCTCATCCAGTCGAGAATCGATGGATTCTTCGAATCACGCGCCTCCATTCTCGTCTCCATCGCCGATGAGCTCTCTCCGGTAGCAGGGTTCTCAAGGGATTTTCTCAGCGGCGGCAAGCGCTTCCGGGCGCTGTTCTGCTTC
>NZ_NUCO01000107.1:0-228 GCF_002555445.1 Bacillus sp. AFS017336 | reverse complement strand
CGCCCTCGAGGACCGCGACGACGGAGTTGGTCGTTCCGAGGTCGATACCTACTGCACGTGACATGTGTGCTTCTCTCCTTTGTTGCTGGCTTGTGGCCGTGAAAGTCTGGGGTCAAGACTTGAGCCTCGACGACTCAAGACTGTCATCCGGGTGGGATACTGTCAAGAGGGTCGGACGCAAACTTGAGTACACGTGACTCAACTTTGAGGGGATGCTCGGTATTCCCT
>NZ_NUCO01000106.1:0-269 GCF_002555445.1 Bacillus sp. AFS017336 | reverse complement strand
AGCATCTGCTTGGCTTCGGCGCCTACGGCTGCCACCGAGCGGGTGCCACCGATGGCACGGTCCTGGCGCACGGCCACGACCGACGGCTCGTTCAGCACGATCCCCTGCCCACGCACGTAAATAAGGGTGTTGGCCGTGCCCAGGTCGATGGACAGGTCGTTGGAGAACATGCCACGGAGTTTCTTGAACATCTGAGGAAGGAGTCCTGAGGGGTGTCGTGCCCGCCGCGGGATGGCGAAAAAATGGGCAGAATTCGAGGCCGACAAGCC
>NZ_NUCO01000105.1:0-253 GCF_002555445.1 Bacillus sp. AFS017336 | reverse complement strand
TTCGTGCCGGTGATCCTCAAGAACCTTGCGTCCGGACGGGTGCTGGAACCGCAGGGCCCGGTCTTCAACGAGGTGCTGGATTCCGAGAGCCTGCGCCGGCTGGGCGGGGCAGACGGATAACCCAGCGGGACGGAAAATACGGTTCCATCCAGTGGGACTGGGTCCCGGTGAGTCGAAAGTGCACAGCTAATCTTCTGGTTTCTTTTGGTCCGTTTCGAGAGGATGCCCACGCATGTCCGACACCAGCACGTTT